>JAGQQS010000140.1:2578-5398 GCA_020426105.1 Planctomycetaceae bacterium | reverse complement strand
ATCTGTGCCCTGCAGGCCTGCATGGAAGGCTTCCAGGTAACGACGATGGAAGAAGCTGCATCGCAGGGCGACATCTTCGTCACAACAACCGGGAATGTTGATGTGATTCGTGGCGAACACATGGACAAGATGAAGCACCAGGCAATCGTCTGCAACATCGGGCACTTTGATTCTGAGATTCAGATCGCCTACCTGAACAATCACAAGGGTATCAAAAAGATCCGCATCAAGACGCCGGCTGATGAAGGTGGCCCGGTCGATAAGTATGTCTATTCCGACGGTAAGGCTATCATCGTGCTGGCTGAAGGACGACTCGTCAATCTGGGGTGTGCCACCGGCCATCCGTCGTTTGTGATGAGCAACAGCTTTACGAATCAGGTAATGGCACAGCTCGCTCTGTGGGAAAATCCCAACAGCTTCGAAGTCGGCGTCCATCTGCTGCCGAAAGAGCTCGACGAAGAAGTCGCTCGGCTGCACCTGCACAAGCTTGGCGCAAAGCTGGAAACGCTGACAAAGGAACAGGCCGAATACATCAATGTTCCGGTCAACGGACCGTTCAAGCCCGAACATTACCGCTACTAATCATGCAGACTATCAGATGATCATCTTCCATGATGGCCATCATCTGTTTCATTTTCGCCCTCGACACGTCACAACTGTCGAGGGCATTTTCATGGCTCGCACGCCATTTCGTGCTTCGTCTCAGCACATCATTCATAGTTCCTGAAGATATTTCTCCAGATCCGCAAGTTCGCTGGCTTGAATGTCCTTGAGCAGTCCGGCGGGCATCAGGGAGTTTCGCTGCCTGACTTTCACTTCAATATCATCGGCTTCGATCCGATATGTCTTATGGTCCGCGTCACGTAACAGCAGCCCGTCAACCGACTCGTAGACAATCAGGCCTGTATAAACACGGCCTGATTTCGTTTCAATCGACGTGGTCTGGTAGCGGGGCGAGATATCGCGGTTGGGTTCGACGATTGCCGCAAACAGATCCTGACGCGAAAATCGCTTTGTTACGCCCTTGAGATCCGGGCCCAGTGCCTGACGTCCGTTGTGACAACGAGCACAGGCCAGACGTTCAAACAGACGCCGCCCCTTGTCAACGTCACCTGCACTCCAGTCAACAGCATCCAGGCTCAACAGGATCTTCTGAGCGGACTCCGACGTCAATGGCGGCTGATAATCCGGATAGCGTGTCTCAAGCCACGTTTGCCAGCGTTGCATGGACTCCGGCTGCAGACGATAACCGTCTTCCCCAAATATAAACTGGTGTGCCTGAGATGTGTTGTTCTGCAGCAGACGCATCGCGGTTTCACGCAATTGGAATTCACGTTTGTCATGAATCAGCCGTCGTGCCGCCGCAAGCAACTGGAACTGCTCGGCGGCGTCACTGTTGCGCGGCAATTTGATGAGTGCTTTGAGACACGCTTCCACGGCATTCAGCTGTGGCGATTCCAGGCCGGAAAGGAGTATTTGCCGATCTTCTTTAGTTGCCCGCTCTGCAATCGTAATCAGTACGGCGTCCCGAACTGAAAGATTGCTGAGCTGTTCACGCAGCAGTTTGATGTGTTCCGGCTGTGAGGATTCACCAATCGTAAACACAACATCATTGGACCACTTGTATTCGGGATCCGCATGAATGGCCCTCACGAGCCCCTCGATAGCCTTCGGAATTGAAGCCTGCGGGACCTGTGTCAGAAACAACACATGTCCCGGCTCGCCGAACTCTGACTGTTCAACAAGGAGCGATGGCATGGCTGGATCGACTTTGCAAAGCGCCGCATAGAGTTCACCGATGCGATCGTCCCAGTTTGTATCCTGCCTGAGTCCTAAGCGGCGAATCTTAATGTCAATATCGAGTAGTGCCCGTGCGGTGGCCACGCTTTCGTCGTGTGAGCGTTCAATCTGAAACTGGCTGATCGCGGCAAGGCGATGTATGTCGTCCGCCGGGAGCGTGGCATCGGTGATGCTTGCCAGCAGTCGCGCGAACAGATCCCGATTGAATGGTGTTGTCATCGCAATCAGTCGAATCAGTTCGTGATCAAGCAACGCATTCCCGGAAGGAAATTCCGCTGCCAGTCTTGTGATGATCGGATTCAATTCGCGTTCCATCGCAGCCAGTGACAGTGCTGGCCCGTACCCGTCAAACATGACAGGACGATCTTTGACCGGCCCCACGTCCCCCAGCGTCATTTGCAGGATCCGCGCAGCATCGTAGCGGTCTGCATCCGAAGACGCGGCAGCTGTCAGTACTTCCAGTGCTGTGGCGGCTGCCGGTGCGCTCTGGAGCGACGTACGCAGACAGCGTCCCATTTGAAACCACATCAGAGCCCTCGGGTTTCCGGCGAGCGCCCGGGCCAGACCATGACAGTGTTCTTCCGTCATCCGGGAAATCAGCAGTGCCGCGGAAAGGCGCACTGTGCGGTCCTCCGAGCCCAGCGCTGCCGCAATCGCCGGCCCGGTGATCACGAAACTGGCGCGCGATGTCGCTGACGTCAATGCCTCCAGCGCAAATCGTTGGACAAAGGCATCCCGATCCGTAATCAGTTTGACCAGAATTTCCGTGTCCGGTGCCTCCGGTCGACTGCGTCCAACCGCCCAGGCAGTTCGCGCACGGACCAGACTGGATCCCGCGCGCGCCAGTTTTCCAGCTGTCAGACTGTCCAGACCGCCAAAAACTTCGACAAGAATTTCAATGGCTCGCAACCGTTCCGGCACGCGTCGGGATTCCATCAGGGCTGCTTCCCGAAACACCGCAGCCCCAAGTTGTTTCGCGTTCGGCAGCCATGTCGCGCGTGACCAGCTGCTGTTGGGCTG
>JAGQQS010000140.1:0-2464 GCA_020426105.1 Planctomycetaceae bacterium | reverse complement strand
AATAAGTTTCCATCCGGAGCGACTTCAATGTCGGTCGGAGCAAATCCAAACTGATCGCGGCCTTCTGCAAATACAAAGCCATCTTTTTTCCAGCCGGCACCCTCCTGGACAAGTGGTACAACCAGAATCCGTCCCAGCGTCCAGTCCAACATGAACAATCCACCGTGATACGTCTCAGGTAAAAGGTGATGCTGATAACAGACAACGCCCGTCGGAGAGCCACGTCCGAACGTGGCCAAAACGGGAGGCATGTCCGGATAGCCCGGAGGCCGCTTCAGTCCGGCAGTGACATAGCCGGCATTTGAGAGTGGTAAAACATGGAACACCTGCGTCGGTAAATACCACGGCAACGAAATGTCTCGTTCATCGTCGCTGTCATATGTAAAGAAATCACCAGCGGCGTTAAACGCAAAATCATACGCATTACGAAATCCATCGCTGACAATTTCGCCCCCCGAAAGATCCGGCTTTAGACGCAACAGCGTTCCGGAGACCGGCGATTTGATCGGGGACGTCGGCACCGTCGCATACGACGCCGTGACGCCTGAAGAATTGCCGGCCATGACATACCACCAGCCATCAGGTCCTTTCTGAATCGAATGCACCTGATGTTCACCACCCGCAGAAATCTTCAGAAAAACCTGAGGGGGACCATCAGCGACGTCGTCCTGATTGTCGTCCCGAAAAATCTGCAGGCCCTGGTCACCCGAACACAACAAACTCGACCCCAGAAAAAACATGCCCTGAGAACCTGTGCCCGGTTTGTCCGCAAACTGCGTGAACGTGTCGGCATGTCCATCGTTGTCGGAGTCAACGAGAATGCGAATATACCCCGGGCCGGATACGACAACCCGACCTTTGGAATCAATGGTCATCGAGTGTACATCGTGCGCGAGATCGTCGTCGGCATACAATTCAACATGAAACCCGGCCGGGACCTGAATCCCGTCAACCAGGCCTGTTGCCGGAGCCGCCGACTGCTCATCAGCGCACAATGGGCTGCAGTCCGGCGAGCTTGCCACGGTCAGCATCACGGTCAGCCAGACGCAAAGTCGCAGGTTCCGCAAAATCTTGCGAGAAAACATCAACGAGATTGATCGCAATACGACATCCTGGCACATCGGCATTTCACTCCCTGATTTTCGTCCATTCCACTCAGACGCCGACATAATAGATCATCTGGCGATTCGATTGCAGCCCAGGTTTACGAAGCGCAGCATCGCCGAACCAATTCAACAAGGATGGCGTGGTTCCGGCATTTTTCGTATGATTCCGAGCAGGATACACTGGCTGTCATTTCAGGAATCTTTCAATCGAATATCAGCTCGAATGTCATGGCTCAAATTTCGGCAAATGCTCGAATATACTGTCTTTCAGTCATTGCTCTTCATCGTAAAGTGCCTGCCGGTGCAGGCCAGCGTGGACATGGCCAAAGGGCTGGCCTGGATGATGGTACACCTGGTGCCTCGCAAGCTAAGTCGTTACGGCGTCGCTCGAGAGAATCTGAAGGTGGCGTTTGGGGACCGAGTTTCTGATGCTGAGGCCGACCTCATCATCTACGGCATGTGGCTGCATCTCTTTCGCATGGTCTGTGAAATGGCTCAGCTGCCGCGTCGTTTTCGACTGTCAGGCTGTTCGGAGATTCTGGAATTTGAACGCCGCGACGATTGCGTCCGGACCCTGTGTTCCGGACGCCCCGTTCTGTTTCTGGGCGGTCATTTCGGGAACTGGGAGATCAGTGTCAATACTTTCGGACACTTCGGCTTTCCCATGGGAGTTGTGGCACGCCATCTCGACAATCCGTATCTGCATCGCTGGTTTCAGGAATTTCGCGAGTCTACCGGTAACTCCCTGATCCTTAAACATGGAGCCGGTTCGGAACTTTCCGAGATCATGCAGCGAGGTGGCATGGCTTCGCTGCTCTGCGATCAGGATGCCGGACGTTCCGGTGTATTCGTTGATTTCTTTGGCCGCCCCGCGTCAACGTTTAAATCAATCGCGCTGCTGGCTCTCCAGTACAACGCACTGGTCGTTGTGGGGGGCGCCTACCGTTTGCCGGAGTCTGCTCAGAAAAACTGTCGCTGGGTTCGATTCAGTCTGGCGACACAGGATATTATAGATCCTCTGAACTTTCAGGGGGCCAACGGAATCAATGAACTGACACAGCAATTTACAACCTCGCTGGAAACTCTGATTCGAAAAGCTCCCGAACAATATTTCTGGGTTCACCGACGCTGGAAGACCTCACCGGATGTTCGACGAAAACGTCGTGAAGCCGCGTAGCCCGCTTAATACTTCTCCTTTCTCAGATTGCGAACACAGCCGTGCCTACCGCCCCGTTTGTTTATGAACCATTGTTTGATACCGGTACTGATGACACTCAATATCGCTTGCTGACCCAGGACCACGTCTCAGTCCGTCGCTTCGAAAACCAGGAGATGCTCTGCATTGCCCCTGAGGCACT
>JAGQQS010000139.1 GCA_020426105.1 Planctomycetaceae bacterium | reverse complement strand
ATCCGCGAGGGCCAGGCATTTTTCTTGTCAGGGAAGTGACATGCGAAGATTATTGCAGATTCCGATGCTGATCGCAGCTCTGCTGCTGATTGGCACGATCGGCCTGCATCTGTTAACTGAACAAACACTGATGGACTGCGCGTATCAGTGTCTCATTCTGTTGACGACTGTCGGCTGCAGCGAGCCACGGCCGCTCACGGACGGCACCAAGATTTTTATAATGGTATATCTGACCTGCGGAATCGGTGTCGTAACGTACGGCGCGGTGCAGTTTGGTCAGATTCTGATGAACACGGACTTGCAGGCTTTGCTGGAGAGACGTCGGATGGAGAAAGACATAAGTCGCCTGAACAATCACTTCATTGTTTGTGGTTTTGGTCGCATGGGAGCAACTTTGTGTGAGTATCTTGAATCTCGACGACAGCCATTCGTGGTCATCGATGACAATCCGGAGGTATTTGATGACGAGTTTCGGGCGCGACGCTGGAAGTATCTCTGCGGTGATGCGTCGCAGGATGATGTGTTGAAGCTGGCCGGTGTTTGCACCGCGCGCGGTCTGACAACAGTACTGCCGACAGATGCCGACAACTTATATGTCGTGCTTTCAGCGCGATTGTTATGCCCCACTCTGCAGATCGTCGCACGCGCCAGTGACGATCGAGCCTCACAGAAAATGACTCAGGCGGGCGCCACCCGCGTGATGAATCCGTTGTCGTCCGGAGCGATCCGCATGGCACGCTTCATGCTGTCTCCCAGCATTGAAAATTTTGTTGAAGTGGCTGAGTCGGAAGGTGTTGACTGGGAGATCGCGGACGTACAGGTCCCGGATAAGTCGGCACTGGTCGGACTGCGTCTGAGTGAAACGGGTCTGCGTGATTCGGGAATTATGTTGCTGGGAGTCCGTAAGGTTTCGGGCCAGAAAGTGTTTCCGCCTCCCGGAAACCTGGTGATCGAAGGGGGCGACAACCTGTTCGCTTTTGGCAATTCAGAGGGCGTCGCCAAACTCACTGCGATGCTGGAGAAACCGGCTGCTGAATAGTTCAGGCCCGAAGCGGCGGATCAATCCCGGCCAGAGCCCAAAAGTCGGCGGGTGGATTTGTGTGAAACTGCATCCATTCCCTCAAAATCGGGTGAAAGAATCCCAGCGAGGCTGCATGGAGTGCGTGGCGTTCTTCGATGGGTTCATCGCCTTCAAAGCGAGGCGATTTGCGAATCATCCCATGCGGACCGTAATATTCGTCACCGGCGACGGGATAACCGATATCGGACAGGTGGACCCGAATCTGGTGATTGCGCCCCGTAAACAAGATGCATTCGATGAGCGAATGCCGGGGGAATCGCTCAATGACCCGCACCTTCGTTTTTGCGGGACGGGAGTTTTTTGCGTCGGGTCGAGCAGACATTAAGACGGAGTTTCCGCCGGGGCGCTGGCCGATGGGAAGTTCAATAAGTTTCTGTTCGAAGTGGGGCGACCCTTCCACCAGCGCGACATACGATTTCGCCAGTTTTCCGTGCTGAAAGTCGATCGACAGCAATCGATGGGACAGATGTTCCTTGGCGGTTACGATCAGACCGCTGGTCATTCGATCCAGCCGATGCACGACGCCGGGGCGCAGCGTGCCTTTGTACCGCGTCTGCTGATCCAGATAATGCTGCAGCGCATTTGAAAGAGTGCCGTCCTGAAAGTCACCGACGGGGTGAGCGACAAGTCCCGCAGGCTTATCGACCACGATCAGCCACGGATCTTCGTACACAATCTCCAGCGGCAGATCAATTGGCTCCAGCAGTTTATCGGGTGGTTCAATCAGCTTGAGTGAAACGCGTTGATTGCGGAACACTCGCTGATTGGGATCTGCCGGAAAGTCGTCCACGCGCGCCACGCCTTCAGTCACCATACGGTGCAGACGCCACGGCGTATAGTTTCGCAGCTGTTTGGCCAGATACGAATCGATTCGCACACCGGAAAGATACGGCTCCACGGTAAATTCCACGCAGGGTGATGTACCGTATTTGGGCAACGTGCTGTTGGATTCCGAGGAATTGCTCAATGTCTTCGATGTCCGATTCTGGACCAGTTTTCAGGGATGGAACTCTGTCCAGCGTCGCCACGCATAACTCCATTCCATCCACATTCGCATCATTGACCAGAGAACTCGCATGCGCTCCAGCTGGTCTGCGGGAAGTCGCGTTTGCAGAGCCTGCGCTTCGCGGGCGGCCATATCAAGCCCCCAGCGACGGGCGAGCAGACGGCACAAACTGTCAGCAGACAAATCCGTGGCAGTGCTTTCGTCGTCGAAACCATCAAAGACCCCAACGTTGCTGTCGTCAGCGATCATACCCGCTTCCTCGGCCGCTGCGAACAACTGAAATAATTCAGTGCGGGCAGGGTCGAGTTCAAGCGGTCTTGTGCTTTCAATGGCATCCAGCACGAGCCGTTCAACCCCGTTGACTATGTGCGTAGCGAGCGACGGCTTTGATCCTGGCATGTCCGTGGGAACAGGTCTGTCGTCAGTGCCACCGGAAGATTCAGATTCGGGCATGATCATGAAATATCCTGGGGGTAACTTTCAGGTGAACTGAGCGACTTCCACTCACGTTCTTCGTCTGTCCTCTGTATACTGGAACAAGGTGAACAGGACAAACGACTTTAGACGGAGTGTCATAGGATTCATGCGCCAATTGTGGACCTGGTATTTCTTTCCGCTTTTCGCAGGAATGGTTGTCTTGTGGACAGGCTCAGAGGAGCACTGCGTGGCTCAGGTGCCGCCGGTCGCGGATGCTCCGGGGGCCGCTGTGCCAGAACACAAACACGGACTTCCGGAGATCCTGACGCAGCAGCTGTTTCGCGACAGAAAAGTCGAATCCCTGTTGCGAACGGCGGAATCGGTGCGGGATGTTCGCGGAGCCGGTCGATTGCGGGAGTCGTTGTTGGCAATCTTCGCCTGGCCCCATGACGTTTTTGAGTTCGATGTCCGGAACAAGGCTTTGAGCAGCCTTCGCAGTCGTGCGTTGGAACTGCTGCACGGAGCTTCCGGGGAAATACAGGCTTTTTGGGTCACATCCAATCGGGTGATTGCCGCGCAGGAACTTGAATCGGCACTTCAACACGGCAGTCGCCGTGATACGGCATCGGTGGCGCAAAGATTTCCGATGACTGAAGCAGGGCTCCGGGCTGAAGTCATCGATCTGACGTGTGAATTTTTGAAGGGTGATGTGCCGCGCGTCGTCGCGCGGGTGCGAGAGCTTGAGTCGAACTACACTGGCACGGTGCTTCAGACTGAACTTAAGCAGCAATTGGGCTCCTTAAAATCGCAGTTGGCGAATTCAGCCGCCGGATCGGAAACTCTTCTTTCCACGCGGCTGTCGATACAGCCTGGGAACCTGCATGGATCAATCGCGCCGCCCTGGCCACAACCGCTTTGGACGTGGCGCGAGTCCGTCGGGGATTTTCCGACCATATCCAGAATCGACATGGCCGCATTTCTGTCTGAAATTGCTCCGGAAACAGCGCGTCGTCTGGATCTTTTCAACAACTGGCGTTCTGTCTTCTGGGATGCAAGAATTGTGATTCGCACACCGTTTCGAATCGTGGCGCTTGATCGAGCCCGTGGCGACGAGCTCTGGTCGATTCCAACAGATACTTTCAGGCCCCGTCCCGCGACAGTGTCTGGCGAACCGGATCATTCAGGACATTCGGGGTTTCGACAATCGCAGAACGACTTTGATCGCGTTTCACCTGTGTACGGAATGGCGGAGTTCGGATTGCTGGCCGCGGACCGCGAATTCTTGTTCTTCATTGATCGATTCGATCTGCATGGGGACACCAGTCAGTTTGCCGACAATCTGATGGGACGCGTGATTCGCTCGCTGAACGGGTTTCCGGTCATCGAAGAAAATGAAGAATCAGACAAGATGCTTCTCGCCTCCCGACTGGTGGCAATCCGACATCGCGCCGATTCCGATCTGCCGTACGTGGCATGGCAGATTGGAGATGGCGCCGCATATGCATACCAGCCGGTCCGGCATCCGGATGTGGCCACATCCGGTGACGTGTCGCAGAAGACGCCGGTGATTTCTTCTGCAACCAGCGAAGCTCAGGGAGTTCATGGGGTGACACCGATTTCGGAGCACCCATGGCGCGGCCATCGATTTCTTTCTCCGCCCACGGGTGAAGGAACGAGGCTGTTCGTGCTGACAGCAAGCGATAATCAAGTGTTTCTGAACTGTCTGCAACGGAATACCGGGCGACTTCAGTGGCGACAGCCGCTGGCCTACGGTGACGACAATTCTGTGTCCGTCATCGATGCGTCAATCTTCGCGAAGCGCGCGAGTATTTGTCTGGTCGAACAGGAAGTCGTCGTCTGCAGCCTCGCGGACGGAATTCTCACGGGGGTGAGCGCCCTGAATGGTCGGTTGCTCTGGGCATCCGCCATTCGTGATGCAGCATCCACGGCGCCACAATTCAGATTCGGCCGACCGTTTCCACATGATCAGACGGCATTTCCCTCACCGTCGATTATGGTGCCCCATATTTCTGGCGGGATGATTGTCTGTTGCAACCACTATTCGACCTGCGTGACCGGACTGTCACTGCAGAATGGGGAAATTGTCTGGAGGACTGAGCGGCAGGCGTCCGGTCCCGGAGAGATCGGTGGCAGCGCGGATTTCTATATCGCCGGTATTACAGGACTACAAGTGATCCTTGTGGGCGCCCGCCATTGTCGCAGTCTCGATCTGAAAACCGGAGAACAGAAGTGGGCTGTCGAGATTCAGGGAATCAGTGGGCTGGCTGAGTGCCGTGGCAACCGATGTGTGATCCCTGTGAGTTCTGGTCAGGCGGTCACGGTCAATCTGGAGACGGGGACACTCATTCCCGAGTCATTCATTGGATCTCCACATGGCTCGAAACAGCAAACAGGAGGACTGACCATGGATGACGAATTGATCTGCGTCACAACGCCCGTCGGAATCGATGTATTTCCCCGGGCTGATGCTGTTTTTGACAATCCTAAACAGCTTGCAGCACACGCTCCCAATGCAGCCGATCAGGTGCGAATTCGTGCTGAGGCCCATTTGATCAATGGGGATATCGATGCCTCCCTGCAAGTACTTCGGGATGCCGTTACGTCAAGTGCTTCGCGTGGAACGTCGGAAACGGATACTCACAAAATCTTCGCGGAACTCATTCTTGAACGGTGGGGTCAGGCGTTCTCAGATTTTCGCGAAAGCGACGAAAGAGGTGCCGAGCCCTTGAGTAAACTGCCCGGGGTTGAATTACCGAGCGATGCCGCGTTGCTTTCAGGATTGTCCTTGTCTCCGGAACTTCAGTTTCGCATGGCAGTGCTTCAGCACCTGTCGGAATCTGCAGCGGGCGTTTCAAATTCGACCCCGCTGGCGGAGCTGCAGCGAAACGACAATTGGCAACTGCCAGTCAGGCTCACTGCGGCGTGGAGCGTCCGGCCGGATTTGCTGATCGACAGTTCCGATTCAGCCGTCGAAACGAATCCGGGCCTGCTGGGCAGACTTTCCATTCAGGAGCTTCGGGACCGGACCAGTTGGTTTCTGCAACATCCGGACGTGATGCCGGACGACGTGCAACGCGAGCAATTTGCTCAGCACCTGCTTCGTCGGGGTGAATTCGCTGCCGCTGAACTGATGCTGATTCGATGGTGTGAATCCGTATCACGTCCCGGCCGCGCGTCGAGTGAACGTGCGTTGGGCCTGCTGCAGCAGCTGAGAGCATTTGGTGAATCCTCTGATCTAAAATACTTCAAGCCAGGTATCACGTCCGAAACAGCTGCACCACTGACATTTGAGTTGGTGCCTTTTATACGTCGACCGGATGCAGACTTTGAGGCGATGAGTCATCAGGTTGGGAAGGGGCTGCTGCCGAGCTGGAACAGGACACACACTTATCTGACAAATGATACGCCACAAGCGGGCCATACTGCGGGAGGTTCCAGATTGCTGACAATCGATCCTCGGGACGGGGCCATGCGTGATGAACTATCGTTGCCGTTTGCTGTCATCCCGACAGCAGGGACGTTCGTGCCGCTTTCCGGCGGCCTGTTGACACCAGGTTTGTTCCCGGTCTGCAGCGCGGAAGAACTAGCGATGATTTCCTGTCCTGTGAGCGGCAAAGCCAGCGTCCTGTGGCGGCGGCGGCTGGAACGCCATGAATCCTCTGGGAATCGTGTTGAGTTTGGTTCTCTCGGTTCGGCACATCTGATCTGGCATTTCGGTAACAAACTCCATTGTTCCGATCCGATGACCGGGCTCGACCTGTGGACCCGAAAGACTTCTTTGACATCCAGTCAGCGGGACGTTTTCCATCGAGAGTTTAATCCTCCGCGGCGGCGCATCGCCGGTGACGGTCACACAACCGTGGTTGTCGGCCGCGACGCAGAAAGCTACGAACTTTTCGACACGCGCGACGGTGCTCCAATGGGGCGTGGCCAGCTTGAGATTCGCGATCCTGATTCGGTCATCGCAATCGGACGCTGTTTGCTGTATGTGGACGCTGGCGGAAAGTTGCAGCTGTTTGACTGTAAATCGCAGGAAAACAAACTCGCAGAGTGCGAGGCTATTTTGCCGGTGTATCGGGATGACAGATTGCTCTGGCAGATTCTGGAGAATGACCGGCTGCTGGTTGTTTCAGAAAACAGCGAACGGCTTGAACTGGTCCTGCTGGACGTTCAGCGCGGCACAGTTGTTTTTCGCACTCCTGTATCGAAATATATGGGCCCTGGAGCTATGGCGTCCTTTTCTGCTTTTGAACGCAACGGACGACTGTTCGCCGGGCTCAGCGGAGCCGGCCGGTCCCGGCGTTCAATTCAGGCCGCGTTTGCTCGAAACGCACCTTATCTTTCGAACGGGCCGTTGCTTTGTCTGGAGCCGACAACCGGGAATGTTAACTGGAGTGTGAACATTGAGCAGGCCATCTTTCCGGATCTTCACGGAGATCCGACGGACCTGCTGTTATCATGGACATCGCCTCGACATATCATGGAAGGTCATATTGGAGATGGCGTGGAAGACCGACTCCTCCTGCAGGTCTTTGACGAAACAACCGGGCAGTTGATTGCAGAGTCGCCCACATTTCCGAGTCTCCCACCGCTGCGGTGTGTGCATCTGGCCGATCAGAATCTGATTCAGCTTACTTCACCCAATGCCACAATTCTGATTCGCGCACCAGAATCGCCGCAAAGCCAAATTCCTTAACACGTTTTAGTTTCACATCGTTTCCTTCACGGTCTTCTGAATCCATCTGCATGGATCAACTAACGGCTGAGTGCAATTTTATGAAATCGTATCCCATGTCATATCGGGTCCTGCTTCCGATCCTCACCGTTGCAGCTGCTTTGAATATCTGTCGACCGGCCATCGTCTTCGGACAGCCGCCGTCTGCAGCGACGCTGACGGCCGATGAACGCACGGATTCCTTTGAAACGAAAATGAGATTGTTGCAGGCGGCGTGGGATCGAAAAGATTACGATCTCGCTCGATCTCTGACACATTCGCTTCGAGACTCCGTCATACAGACTCAGGTCGAAGAGAAGCCCCCAGGCACACCACTGCTGCCCGCGTCGCAGTTTCATACGGTGGATACGCTTCCGGTGGAGTGGCAACATTGGGCTCAGGGTTGGAAATATTTCAAGCAAATCGCTGTCACAGAAACGGCGGGTGAGCCTAGAACTTCAGAGCCGGTCGAAGTATTGCTGAGCTTTCCCAAAGATCAGGTGAACTCATTGGCCCGCGAAGTGAGACTGGCCCGCCTGGAGGCCGGAAGACTGATCGAGGTGCCGAGTCAGATATTTGGCGAAGTGCGACGGAGCAATGAACGTTTTTGCCATCTACTGTGGATGGCCGACAGTCTTCCGCGACAAAAACAGGTGTTTTTCGTGTTCTACGGAAACCCGGATGCCGAGTTGCCGCGATATCCTTCGGATCTGGCGACAACTGGCGAAGGATTTGGCCTCGATATTTCAAATGCTTTCTTCAAGGCTTCGCTCTCGCGCCAGACCGGACAGCTCGAACGTTTGACATTGCTTCGCGAGCACGGTCTCGAACTTTTTTCCGGAGGCGAAGGACATGGCGAGGCACCGGGAATTGATTGGGCGCACGACTATGTTGATACCGGCTCCTTTCAAAAGCTGCGGATATCACTCTGGGACACATGTCCGGACTTCGAGGTAGTTCGCGGCCCGCTCTGCACGATCGTTCGACGCTGGGGGTTTCCGCATTCCCCGGTGCACCCGGTTTACTCACCGGCTCGTCTGAAGATCGATGTGGAGTACCGCTTCTATACCGGACTTCCGTGGTTCCTGAAACATGGCACAATGACTGCCGTGCAGGATTTTCGCGCCGAAGCCATGCGGGATGATGAATGGGTGTTTTCAGGCCAGTCGTTCACCGACTCTGTATGGATGGATCAGCATGGCAAACTGCAGATCGGAAACGTTCCCGCTGATCAGCAGGAAAATATTCATGGAGTCGGCTTTTTTCATCGTGACAGCAAAGATTCATTTGTCTCACTGTTTCTGGAGCATTCTGCAACAGGACTGCCCGAGCTTAAACATACCGGCGCGCCGACCTTGTTCTATCGCTGGCACGGAGCCCTCTGGAGTCGATACCCGTTGCCCGTCAAAGATGTGCCTGCGAATGCGTCGCTGCGGCAGACGAACGCTTATATTTCCATCCCGTTTACTCTGGCGGATGGTCCTCCAGTCATTGAGAAAATGCGGAGATGCATGATGAGCCCGCTGCTCATCGCGGCCACAGAAGAGAAATTTTCCCGCTCATCTGATCAGGTTGCTAATCCTCCAAAACGGTCGCCGCAGCAACTCGCACGCGATGGAGAATCGGGTGACAGTCCGATTCCGAAACAGGAAATCTGGAACGCCCTCCGGGATTGCAAGGATGCTCAACTCTATACCGCAGATATTAATGTGGTAGAACTCGGGTTGGTCGATGACGTTCGTGTCCGCGGTGATGTTGTCACGGTCGTGATATCAATGCCGCACCGGGGGCGGACTCGAACTGGCTACTTTGTGAATGGCTCAATTTCGGTTCATCCGACGTTATCGGTTCCGATCCGGGAACGTTTGATGCAGATTCCCGGAGTGCGTCAGGTCGTCGCTGAACAATCCTGGTATCCCGAGTGGAATTCCAATCGAATTACCGATGACGGCCGAACCCGACTGGGGCTGAATGATGATCACTAAGCGAGCAGCAGAAATGCTTCTGCCATACCAGTCGTAGTGGACGAGGCAACGAGTCGTGCACTGCCGGGGCCTCGTGATCTGGTCCACTACGGTAAATGCTTTTATGCCGCTCGCCTAAGGAACTTCGAATGATCGCTGCCCTCAGGAAAAACAAGGTCAATGCTCGACTTGAGAATGACCAGGGTACCAGACTGGATGTCAGGTGAATCGCAATGCGATTTTCTGCTACGCTGGCCCCTTCTGCGTCACGTAATTTGTGTGCCCGAATGTCCCTGGATGTGTTTCATGTTCTACGCTGGCGTACTCTGGATGTTTGTCAGAAACTCATTGATTCGTGAGATGATGTTTCCGGCCAATTTTATGATTCAGGTGGTTACCCGTCTGTTTTGGTTTTTCGCCAGGGTCGCCCTGTTCGTTGTGATCTACCGCGAGGTGGATTATATCAAAGGCTGGTCGCAGCATCAGTATTTTGCGTTTATGGCCACGGGCATGCTGGTGAATGCAATCGTTGAGGCGTTCTTTATGCCGAATTGCGCGGCTTTCTGCGACAACATCAGGACAGGAAAGCTGGATTTTGCACTCACAAAGCCAGTCGATTCACAATTCCTGATCTCGATGCAGCGAATCAGTCTGGCGATGATCAGTCAGATTATGCTGGCGGCGGCATTGCTCGTCTGGTCGTTGATCAATATCGGATCCCCCATTTCGCCGATGCAGGTGGCGCTGTACTTCCTGTATATCTCCGTGGCCGTCGCTTTTTTCTACTCGTTAATGATCACCATGGCATGCACAAGTATCTGGTTTGGACGGAACCAGGGGCTTTATGATTTCTGGTTCTACATCACAATTTTCGCTCAGTATCCGCGGAGCATTTATGATGGAACCGATGCCAGCCGATTTGAATCCGGCGAAGCGCTGCAATTTGGGTTCACGTGGATTGTGCCGATCCTGCTGGTCGTCACGGTTCCAGCCCAAATCATCGTCGGCACGCTGGATAATCCGATTTTTGCGGTTGTGGCGGCAGTTGCGGCGGCGATAGCACTTCTGGCATCGCGGGGCGTTTTTCAATGGAGTCTTAATTACTACCGCGGCGCCAGCAGCTAATTGAGTCCTCGCAACAGCGTGGAGGGGCAACAAACGGCCTGTCTGCATCGCAACCGGATAGATGGCGCGTTGAGCCTGATTGCGCAAGACAGGACTTGAACCTGC
>JAGQQS010000138.1 GCA_020426105.1 Planctomycetaceae bacterium | reverse complement strand
GGGTGTACGGTACACCCGTCGCTCCGCCGACGGGATCTCCTGCAGTGTGATTTTCGCCAGTTCTTTCTAACCATTTTCGAGCACCCACTGTACGGCTGCGCGCGACAGTTCGGCAGCGCTGTTGATCGTGAGTTTGCGTTTTATATTTTCGCGGTGCGTGTCGATCGTGTGCGTGCTGAGGAACAGCCGTTCGGCAATGGTACTGGTTTTGATTCCCTCTCCGATCATACGGAAGATTTCAAGTTCGCGGTTGGTGAGTTGTTCGATCGGCGTTTTGCGACCGCCGGAAGTTCCGAGTGCCTGTTCAATGAGCCGACGGCTGATCGCCGGAGACACAAATCGATGACCGGCGAGCACCGTTCGAATCGCTTCGATCATTCTTTCGTTGGATTCCTGTTTGTTGAGATATCCAAGTGCGCCAGCCCGAAGTGCGCGCTCTGCATAAAGCGATTCTTCGAAACCTGAAATCACCAGCACTTTGATCGTCGGGGCAAATGAGTGAATGCGTTTAATCAACTCGATGCCGTGACCACTCTTGAGTGAGATGTCAACCAGCACCAGATCCGGCTGAATTTGTCTCACGAGTTCCATCGCCTGCTCTTCGCTGTCCGCTTCTCCACAGACCTTAAGGTCAGAATGCAGCGAGATGCGGAGCGCAAGCCCCTCACGGACTGACGGATGGTCGTCCACAATCAGAATCGTTACCGGCGCATGGCGTTGAGTCACAGCAGATCACCTCTCCTGCAAAAGTATGGCACATCGTACCCGCGTTCCACCGGTCTCGCTTTGTTCGATATGCAATGTGCCGCCGATCATTCCGGCGCGGTACTGCATGGTCTGCAGCCCCATGCCGCGGGTTCTGCGACTTACGTCAACATCACTTTTCGTTGCTGGGATACCGACGCCATTATCACGAACCTCCAGAAGTATCTGGTTGTGATCCTGTCGCAGCGAGATGCAGATCTCGCTGGCCTGACTGTGTTTAAGGGCGTTGTTGACCGCTTCCTGAGCAATCCGGTACAAGTGCGTGGCGGTCGTATTGATCGCAGCCATCACGGGTTGAGGACAATCAAAACGGCAATGAACTTTGGGCGGTGTGTGCGTCGAGGCCGCCAGTTCTTCCAGAGCCGACCGCAGAGCTTCTGCATCAATCTGAACCGGCATGATTCCGTGTGAAAGCTGATGCACATTTCGATTGGCTTCTGACAGTTTTTGATTCAGCTTTTGGATGATTTCACGAATTCGGTTGAATCCGGTTTCGTCGATCTGTCGCACAATCTGACCGTCCCATTCCCGTTCATGCATATCCGTGATCAGACTCAGCAACGTTCCTGCAATCAACGAGAGCCCGGTCAGTTCCTGGCCGATACCGTCGTGGAGTTCCTGGCCAATGCGCCGCTGTTCCTCGGCGGCAATTTCCAGCACATGTGTCTGCAGTTCCTTGCGTTCCGAAATGTCGCGAATGATCCCGTTGTAGAATTCGGAGTGATCAACTTGTGTGACCGACAGATCGATCGGGAATGTGGATCCATCTTTGCGACGTGCCACCAGTTCGCGCGGCACGTTAAGGATCCGCACTTCGCCGGTCTCCCGAAAACGCCGAAGATAGCCATCGTGCTCTTCACGAAAAGGAGATGGCATCAGGATATTCACGTTTTGGCCAGGCAATTCAGCAACCGAATATCCAAACATCTTCTCCGTTGCCCGATTGGCGGTCTCAATCTGCCCCTTGCTGTCAATCGTGATGATGGCGTCAAACGCCGAGTTCCAGATAGCCTGTAGATGTTCGTGCTTTTCGCGCAGAGCCTGCGTGCGGTGAGAGACGACCTCTTCCAGCTCTGCGTTTCGCCGCTGCATCCTTGCCGCCGCCAGCCTGGACGTTGTGTCGTCGAAAACATATCCCTTGATGCGTTGCAGATTGCCGTCTGCGTCAAATGTTCCCACCACGGTTTCGACCACATGACGAATCGTCCCGTCGCTGTGTCGGCCAGCCCGCTCGTATCGTTCCAGAGATTTGTTTTCTGTGAGAAGAGTGATGAAGTCGGGCCACGACGGGGGCCCGGCGAAGAGGTTCGCGAGGTGACTGCCCACGGCTTCGTTTCGACTGCTGAAACCAAAAATCTCGACGAACGCCTGGTTGCAAAGCAGAATTGTCCCATCGTGCGCGGCGAGATAGTCTCCGGTCAGATCATCTTCAAAAATCAGACGAAAGCGTTCTTCACTCTGCCGCAAATCGTGTTCGATCTGCTTCCGCTGAGTCACATCGCGAAGCAATGCGTCATATGCGATGAGCGTATTAGCCTGGTCGTGATAGGGAACAACAGTCTTGCGCATCCACCGAATTTTTCCGTCCTTACGGCGGATACGGTATTCGATCGCTGCGGGATTGCGACCCGAGATGACATTAGCAATCTGCTGGTTGATACTGGCACGATCCTCTTCCAGAACGATGGCCATCCACAGCAGAGGATCGGCTGCGTATTCGTCGGCTGTATATCCGGTCACAACAGCGCAAGTGGCACCGTGAATCTTTCGGCGAATCCGCCCCTCATCGACCTCAACGTGATAAAAATAGTCCGAGACAGCGGTACGCAGCGACCGATAGCGGTACTCGCTTTCGGACAGGGGCTCGTTCAATGGATTGTCTCTCATGCATTGAGTCTAGCAAATTGATCCGGCAAGCGCCATGGCGGAATCCACCATGATCGAATGGTTTCCGCTTCGATTTCTGGAGTGATGGCGATGAGCGACAATGTGACACAAAGATTTGGTGCAGAAGTACTTTGACGAAGAAACCTCTGCACCAGTCCTTATCGCGACAATTGCGAATTTCATTGTGGAAGGATAGTAAATGGCGTCGTTCGACAAGCAGCAGGCAAAGGCATGGCATGCAGAGCCAGTCGGCGACATACTCGCGGCGTGGAATACGACGGAGCGTGGTTTGTCGCAAGGGGAGGTCGAGCGTCGCCGACTGAAGTACGGCCCCAATCTGCTGCCCGAGCGCGGCGCAACTCCTGTCTGGAAGATTGTACTGCGTCAGTTCGCCAGTCCGCTGATCTATATTCTGGTCGCCGCTGCCGTGGTTTCGGCAATGATCGGCGATCTAAAGGACGCGTCCTTCATCGCCGCAGTGCTATTGCTTAACGCTGTTATCGGGACGTATCAGGAGTGGCAGGCCGAACGAAGCAGCCAGGCCCTCAGGAAGCTGCTGCGAATTCACGCTCAGGTGGAACGAGACGGGGAAGTTCGGGAGATCATGGCCGATGAGGTTGTTCCCGGCGACGTGCTCTGGCTGGAGTCAGGCAACCGAGTGCCCGCAGATATCCGACTGCTTTCTGCACAGGGTCTGGAGGTTGATGAATCGTTGCTCACCGGAGAATCACTGGCGGTAGGAAAGGACTCAACGTGGACCGGCCCCGCAAGCGCGACACTGGCGGATCGTCTGAATATGACATTCGCCGGTTCACTGGTGGCCCGCGGTCGCGCGAAGGGAGTCGTGGTGGCGACCGGACCGGCAACCAGTGTCGGACAACTGGCACTTGATGTGATGGGTGGCGGTGGTGGCAAGCCGCCCTTGCTGGCGCGTATGGAGCGATTTACGAATTACGTGGCCGTCGGCACGCTGGGCGCGTCCGCAATCATCGGAGCGCTGGGGATTCTGCTGGGCGGCTACACGGTTGTCGATACGTTCTTCCTTGTCGTCGCTCTGGCGGTGTCTGCGATCCCGGAAGGATTGCCAGTCGCCATCACTGTTGCGCTGGCAGTGGCGACAACTCGTATGGCAAAGCGAAACGTGATCGTCCGCCAGCTCACTGCGGTCGAAGGCCTGGGAAGTTGCACGCTGATCGCGACGGACAAAACCGGCACGCTCACCTGCAATGAACTCACGGTGCGTGAAGTCTGTTTGCCCGATGGGCAGGTGTTTCCGGTGACTGGTCAGGGCTTCCTGCCAGAGGGCGAAGTGCAGCATGCCGGAACTTGTGCTGAACTGACTGAGCACGCTCAGTTGGCAGCGACAATTCGTGCGGTTGTGTTGTGCAACGAGGCCGATCTGCATCATCGCAACGGCGACTGGATTTGGCGCGGGGATGCCGTTGATATTGCCGCATTAAGTCTGGGTGTGAAGACCGATCAACATCGCGAACGATTGCTCGATATGTTTCCTCAGGTGAGCAGCATCCCGTTTGAACCTGAGCACCAGTTTGCGGCATCATTTCATCGCAAGCGCGAACTTGTTGAAGTCTGCGTCAAAGGCGCTCCGGAACGAGTGCTGGCCATGTGTGGTCATCCGCTTTCTGATGAAAACAGGGCAGGCAGCGCTGCCGGAACTTTTTCAGCCGCAGATCGATCACGAGCCGAACAGGTGGCAGTGGGTATGGCAGCTCGCGGACTTCGCGTGATTGCCGTGGCCAGTGGACAATTGGCGGAGCCACTTCACCCGGAGAACGCTCCGCCGCAGCCCGCAAATCTGACTCTGCACGGCTTTCTCGGAATGATTGACCCGCTCCGCGCGGGAACACGCGAAGCGGTGCTTGACTGTCACCGGGCTGGCGTGCTGGTCTCGATGGTGACGGGCGACCATCGCGTGACGGCCCTCGCTATTGCCCGGGATCTGGGGCTGGCCGATCGAGATGATCAGGTTGTGACGGCCGCCGACCTGGAAGGAAAATCGTCTGAACAACTGGCTGAGATGGTGCAGCGAGTCCGTGTGTTTGCCCGCGTCACGCCACGTCAGAAACTGCAGATCGTGGACGCCGCACGCAAGGCCGGTCACTTTGTGGCGGTGACCGGCGATGGTGTCAACGACGCGCCTGCGCTGCGAGCGGCCAACATTGGCGTTGCGATGGGCAAGGCCGGAACTGATGTGGCTCGTGAAGCGTCGGAACTGGTGATCAGTGACGATAACTTCAGCTCCATCGTCGGTGGCATCGATGAGGGCCGCATTGCGTATGACAACATTCGCAAGGTGATTTATCTGCTGGTCTCAATGGGTGCTGCCGAACTGCTGATGGTTCTGTTTTCGGTGATTGCCGGTCATCCGATTCCCTTGCTGCCCGTCCAGTTGCTGTGGCTGAATCTCGTCACAAACGGGATACAGGGAGTCGCTCTGGCATTCGAACCGGGCGAAGGCGACAGCCTGCGACGAAAACCCCGTTCGCCCAACGAATCCGTTTTCAACCAGTTGATGGTGGAACGAACTGTGATCGCGATGCTGGTCGTGGGAGGTGGTGGATTTCTGGTTTACGATCTTGCGCTTCGCGCCGGATGGACTGTGACGGAGGCTCGCAATCTGCTGCTGCTGACGATGGTGTTGTTTGAGAACTTCCATATCGGTAATTGCCGGTCCGAGACACGATCTGCTTTCGCTTTGTCGCCGCTTCGCAGCCCGGTTCTGTTCTTCGGTACGCTTGGTGCGTTCCTGATCCATATCGCGGCGATGTATGTGCCAGTTCTTCAGGACACGCTGAGTACCAGTCCGGTGGTTCCGTTGTCGTGGGGTGTGGCAATTGGTGTCAGTGTGTTGATAGTTCCGGCTGTGGAACTGCATAAGTGGTGGTGGGCCAGACGATTCACCCGGAATGCCGCATGACTCGCGAGGGAGCAGACTTATGATTGAACAATGTGAGTTTATTCGGTTCACTCAATCTGGAGAATGATGATATGACCAGGACGAAAAAGGGGCATAAAGTTCATGCAGATCACGCGAAACCTGAAGAGACCGCCATTAGCCGATCCGATTCCACCGCCGGACTCATAGAGATCCGGACCTGCGAGGCAGTGCAACAGCCATATCAGGATGGCGGATCCCCGCCGTGCCAGGACCAACCCATTGATGGAATCGACATGGCGGTTCGTGAACTGGCGTACCTCAAATGGGAGGCCGCTGGATTCCCGTCCGGCGACGGCTTTGATTTCTGGCTGGAGGCCGAGCGGGAAGTGAAAGCAAATCGTGCAGCGTCAGACTCTGCACCGGAATAAGAACTGAGCGAATCCCTTGTGTTTCCTGTCAGGTGCCTCCCTCATTTATTTAATGATGGCTTACGTATTCCCGCAGAGAGATTTCATGTCGATAACTGAGAAAAGGAAGCCGTCGAAACGTTCTCTGGCGTTGCTGCTGGTCAATCCGAAAGCGCGTCGAGGTCGGGAAGATCTGGCCGCAGTTCGTGAGCGATTGATTCAGGGAGGGCTGGTTCTGCGGGAACCGGATGTGGAATCGTCGGATTTCCTGACCCTTATTCAGCGTCATCGCGACGAGGTGGACTGTATCATTGTGGGCGGTGGCGACGGCACGCTCCATTCCACACTCAGTGGGCTGCTGGAATCAAAGTTGCCGCTGGGGATTTTGCCCTTGGGCACTGCCAATGATCTCGCACGCACGCTTCAGATTCCCACGGACCCGGTTCGCGCCTGTGGCGTTATTCTTGATGGCGCCATGCGATCAATCGATATCGGCAGTGGTGCAGTGAATAACCGCTCGATGCGTCGTCAGACGCTGATACATTGTTATCTTTGAAAAGGACACAGGCAGATGATTGACGTTGCTGTCTACGACGCGAAGTCGTACGACCGGGAGTACCTCAGCAAGGCTGACGGTGCAAAAAACATAGCCTGGCGATTCCACGAGTTTCGTCTCAGCGCTGAAACGGCTGCAGCAGCCAGCGGTGCTCAGGCCGTTTGCATCTTCGTCAACGATCATGCCGATCGAGCGTGTCTGGAACAGTTGCAGGCGCAGGGTGTCAAGCTGATCGCTTTGCGTTGTGCCGGGCATAACAACGTGGATCTTGAGGCCGCTCGTGAGCTTGGTTTGCCTGTCGTTCGCGTGCCAGCTTATTCGCCTCATGCAGTTGCCGAGCATACTGTCGGCCTGTTGCTGACGCTGAATCGCAAGATTCACCGCGCGTATAACCGGGTGCGTGAGTTGAATTTTTCCCTGAATGGTCTGGTAGGCTTTGATATCCGAGGCCGGACCGTGGGCATCATCGGGACTGGGAAGATTGGCCGCATTACCGCGCAGATTTTTCGA
>JAGQQS010000137.1 GCA_020426105.1 Planctomycetaceae bacterium | reverse complement strand
CGAAGAAGAATTTAGTACAGTCGAAATAAGATTTTGTTTCGGATTGGTCGGCTGGCTGCTCCATGGATGTCTGACCTTGAGTTAAAATCCTTGCACATTTTAAATTTGAGCACCCAGCACATTTCCAGTTATCACTCTCAACAACACTGTGAGGCAATCATTGAAAACCTTCTTCCGGAACTGTTCGGGCGTTTACAAAAGTTTTCGATGCGAATTCCCACCCGCTAAAATCGTAAAATCAGCAACCGGCAATCGTACACGACGTCAGCTGCGTGTTCTATCGATCGTCACTCTGATCGTCGTGGCGAGTAATTTGAGTGCGGGTGCCGATCCGGAAGCGAAAGTCGAAATTCAACTGACCGTCATCGACGATGCGGTTCAAAGTCATTTTGCCACCTTCTTCAATGTCAATCAGCGAGTGGTGGCCACGGGTGATGGAATCTTCGTTGTCTATCTGAAAGATACGCACGACATTGAGAGCCAGCCACCCAGTCGTAATCATTGGGTACTTTGCCGTAGTGTCGATGATGGCCGCAGTTTTAGGCAGGTATTTTCCTTGCAGGCTAACGGGGATACAAGCATCGTTGGCAAAGCACCCGAGATTATCGCCGACGACTCGGGAAACCTTTTCCTCGTCACGTGCATGAACGACCAGCATGTGCATGTGTGGCGTTTTAACAGAGACCATTGGGACACTCCGGTCTACCACCAGAAGAATCGGATTGGTGGTTTCGCACCGAAGTTTTCTGTTCGTCTCGATGCCGAAAGCCAGAAACTCCTCGTGATGACTGCCGCTTACTTCTTGTCGATCGATCTGGAAACCGGGCTGGCAGCGAAGAACGAAAAATATCAGTTACTGGATGAAGGTGAGTTTGCCGGACCACAGTATTCATTTTTAGATCTGACTCCTGACGGTGAATTGTTTGCTGCCTGGCATACGGCGCGAAAAGAGACGAGCTACTATTACGACATCCACTTCGCAGTGTCGCGTCGCGCGGAAGGGTATCGAATCTGGCGTTCGCCGCTGAATCAGCGGATTCTGGGAGGAGCAAGTGGCTCGATCGTCTGTGATAATTCCGGCCCTGCACCGATGGTCAATTACTCCACAGAACTGTCGCTGGATGGAACTCAGACAAACGGGCTTAACCGTGGACTTGCGTCCGAGGCTAATGCCCGTCATTGCTTCGCAACTGCCTGAACCCGATCACGGATGGTTCGCTGGCACCTGAACCACGCGAATGGCAGAGATATCCCCCAAGTCAGCAGGATTCGCAGTCGCACTCCATGGTTTTGCCCGCAAATCGCGGATACTCGATTCTGCTTCCGGGACATCCTATGATGTGCAGCAAACGATCTCTGGTCTCTGCCGTATTCCTGCCTGAAAATTGTCTGACATGAATTTTTCACTGCTTTGCCGGATTTTACTATTCGCACTCTGCAGCGCTGTTGCTGCGTCGGCGATGCCTGTTGTCGCGCAGGAGAAACAGACCAATTTTCCTCCGACAGCTGCGGACCTTGCATTAATCGTGAAGCAGCGTGACCTGTTGAGATCGTCGCTTGAAAAACTTCGCGACATACCGGACACGGGATCCAGAGAACGGCAGGCATTACTGGCGGATGTCGCGGTTTTCGAAAAGGCGGCATCATGGATGCTGCGGTTTCAGGAGTTTCCGAAGAAGGAGTACGTTGATCAACTTCGCGCCGTTCTGGACAAGGGGCTGGATCGCGCGGAGCAGTTGCAGCAGGGGATGGCCGACTGGGCTCGGCAGCCAGGCACGACAATTCACGGGTATGTCAGTGCGGTTGATGGCAGTGTGCAGCCTTATGCGCTCACGATTCCTGAAGGCATCGATCCGAAAGCCGGGCACCGCTGGCCACTGCATGTGGTGTTGCATGGCCGGGCCGACCAGATGAACGAAGTGAATTTCATCCATCGCATGGATGGCAAACCGCTTTCTGACAAGAGTGATCAGCCGCCGCAGACCTGGATTCAACTCGACGTTTACGGACGCGGCAACAATGCCTATCGCTGGGCAGGCGAAACAGATGTCTTTGAAGCCATGGCCGATGTGAAACGGCGGTTTCGAATTGATGACGATCGAATCACCCTGCACGGGTTTTCCATGGGCGGTGCGGGGGCCTGGCATCTGGGCATGCATTATCCGACGATCTGGTCGTCGGTGGGGCCAGGGGCGGGATTTGTGGATTACTACCGCTATCAGAAAAAAGATTCGAACAACCCCGCTCAGCGTCTTCCCGAACCGCAGCACACGACACTTGGCATCTATGATTCCATCGACTACGCGTTGAATGCGTTCAATGTTCCTGTCTGCACGTATGGAGGGGAAAAGGATGCACAATTGCTTGCCGGCGCCAGCATGACAGAGGCCGCGAAGTCGCTTGATGTGGACATCAGGCTGATTATCGGACCGAATATGGGCCATGCGTTTGATCCGGTAAGTCGCCAACAATTCATGGCGTTTCATCTTGAACATGCTGAGCACGGGAGACCTCGACCTGGCGAAAGAAAACATGTTCGCTTCACCACTCGGACACTGCGCTACAACAACTGCGACTGGATCACAATCGAAGAAGTAGACCGCGTTTATCAGCCGTCAACGGTGGATGCTCGAATCAACGAAGAAGGTGATGTGGAGATCACAACTGAAAACGTGGCCGCTGTGCGTATTAACCGCGACATGGGCACCGACGCTGTGATTGACGGCACGGTGCTGGAATGTCGTACTGCAGCCGACGGTCTGCTGCCGGATGTGAACTTTGTCAAGACAGACACCGGCTGGCAGTTACTGGACTATGAGGAGTCGCGGGGATTCAGTGACAATCCGGAACGCCACAAACGCCACGGCCTGCAGGGGCCAATTGATGATGCGTTGATGAGTTCGTTTGTTTGTGTCCGCGGGACCGGCGATCCGTGGAATGGCACGACTCAGCGCTGGGCTGACTGGACGCTGGCACGATTTTCAGAAGAATTTGCGCAATGGATGCGTGGGGATATTCGGGTGGTCGATGATTTGGAGGTTGATGAGCAACTCTGGGCAGACAATCACCTAATTCTGTTCGGAGATCCGGGTTCCAATTCCGTTTTGAAGCGAATTCTTGCTGAGCTTCCGGTGGAGTGGACTCGCGAGCAGATTCGAATTGGGCAACAGCAATGGGCTTCCGACAGCTACGGTCTGAGCCTGATTTTCCCGAATCCACTGAATCCTGCTAAATACGTCGTGATTAATTCCGGGCATACGTTCCACGAAAAGGAGTTTCGATCGACAAACGCGATGCTGTTTCCCCGTCTGGGCGACATTGCGGTGCAGAGCTTTGAGGAGCTGCCAAATCAGGGGAATTTTACCGAGCAGACGGTCTGGGCGGAAGTATTTGATGCCAACTGGCGATTGGCTGGTCTGAAATAGCACGGATTCGTATGATGGGTGAATTGACGCATTTTTCTCCGGACGGTGGCAGTCACATGGTGGATGTGGGCCACAAAGCTGTGACGCGTCGCACGGCAAGGGCGGCAGGAATCGTGTTAATGCAACCGGAGACTTTGCGGTTAATCCGGGAACGTGATGTAGCCAAAGGTGATGTGCTGGAGGTGGCTCGACTGGCTGGGATTATGGCGACGAAACGCACGGCTGACCTCATTCCGCTCTGCCACTTGTTGCCGCTTGACGGAGCAGATGTTCAGTATTTCTTTCCTGATGAACGCAGTATCCGGGTGGAAGTGTCCGTATCAACGGAAGGAAAAACGGGTGTTGAGATGGAGGCATTAACCGCCGTCAGTGTGACGTGTCTTACAATTTACGATATGTGTAAGTCAGTGGACCGGGGAATGGAGATTCGCTCCATCTGCCTTCTGGAGAAAACAGGCGGGCGTTCGGGTCACTTCATCAGAGAAAATTAGGACAGAATAATTAATGACTACGGTCGTGGAAAATCGCGACGAACTCAAACAACGGATTCAGCAGCTTTTGGCGGCCGATCTTGTCGCTGTCAATGCGCTGCTGAGTCGGCAGTTTCGCAATCCGAACATGTTCGTTCAGGACGTGGCAAGTCATGTCAGTCGCTTCCAGGGCAAACAGATCCGTCCCATTCTGACGCTGTTGAGTGCTGAGGTATTTTCCCCTGATGCAGCGGCACGGGAGAACGTGCATCGTCTGGCTGCGGTCGTGGAGATGATTCACACCGCGACGCTGGTCCATGACGACGTGATTGATGATGCGAGCCTGCGGCGACATGTCTCCACAGTGCATCGTCGCTGGAACACAGAGACGAGTGTGCTGTTTGGTGATTATCTGTTTTCAAAAGCGTTTCATCTGGCGGCAACGACCGGCGATGCAGAAGCCTGCCGCTTAATTGGGCTCGCGACGGATCGAACATGTGAGGGCGAATTGAATCAGATCGCCGCGCGGCTGGAACAGTCGGTCTCGGAACGCGACTACTTCCGAGTCATCGGGGGCAAGACCGGACATCTGTTTGCCGTGAGCTGCTTGTTGGGGACTCGCGCCGCTGGAGGTTCCATGGTGCAACAGACTCAGATGAAACAGTTTGGACGTCGGATTGGTCTGGCGTTTCAGATCGCGGACGATGTGCTGGATCTCACGGCAAGTGCTGAGAAGACCGGGAAAGATGCGTCCAACGATCTGTGCAACCATCGCCTGACTCTGCCGCTGATTCGTGCATTGAAAACAGGTTCGCACCGCGAGCAGCAACGCCTGAAAGATCTGATGACGTCGATTGACGCGAACGACCACGCGCGTCTGCGTGACGACCCGCTTGTTCGACAGGGCGTTGAATCAGCGCAGGCCACAGCGGAACATTTTGTTCGCCGGGCGCTTGGCAATCTGGAATCGCTGCCGCCCTGCCCTGCCCGCGATGTTCTCGCAGGGATCGCACGCTTCTCTGTACTACGAAGCAGCTGACATCGTGTGTGAGGCTTGACAAACCAGTGCTTTGTCGAAATCAAAAA
>JAGQQS010000136.1 GCA_020426105.1 Planctomycetaceae bacterium | reverse complement strand
GCACCGCGACATCAAGCCCGGAAATCTGATTCTGGGACTCGACGGTACCGTCTGGGTGACGGACTTTGGCTTAGCATGGATGAATGACAGCGATGATCTGACAAACACCGGTGAAATACTCGGAACGTTGCGGTATCTCGCCCCCGAAAGATTGCGAGGCCAGCACACAGTGCAGGGCGACATCTATGGGCTGGGAATAACCATGTATGAACTCCTGACGCTGCAGACGGCATTCGCAGCGACAGAGCGTCCGGAACTCCTGCGGCAGGTTCTTGAACAGTCTCCCGAATTACCGCGCCGGATTGACCCAACCATTCCCCGCGATCTGGAAACCATTGTTGCTCGATCCATCGCGAAAGATGTGCATGATCGATATCAGCTGCCGAGTGAACTGGTGTCGGACCTGCGAATGTTTCTGGAGGATCGACCGATTCTGTCGCGGCGAATAAGTACTGCAGAAATTGTAAGACGTTGGTGCAAAAAAAATCCGGGGGTAGCCACGCTGCTGACGACAGTTGCCACGCTCTTGATCATCATTGCTGTGGGCGCAGTCCTGTGGGGAATATCGCTGCAGCGCGAAAGAGATGCGTCGCAACGCGCTGAAAATGCCGCAAAATCGTCCGAGCAAAGTGCAATCGCCGCGAGACAAAATGCCATTTTGTCGGAAGGCGTTGCGATCGAGGCACGCCGTCGGGCGGAAGAGTCTGATCGTCAACGCCGACAAGAGTTATTTGGCGTGTATCTGAACGATATGGACGCCATGTATGCGTCTGACTACAGGGGACATCGACTCGACGGTGTCCAGCGTGCGAAGAATGCACTGGAGGTTCTGTCGCTGGCTGAATTGACAGCCGATCAATTATCTCGACTCCGCAATGCAGCCATTGCTTGCCTGAGTCATGCGGATTTCGCCGAGATCGAAAAGCATCCGGTAGCAAATCAGCTTGAACACGCGATCGATATTGATCCGTCTCTTAGCGTGATCGCGGTGCCTGGTTTCGGCCATCAAACGATATTGCGCTGGCTCGACGGGAGTAATCCGGATCGCATCCTGACAAACGAGGCAATCCCCGATCTTGCCGGCTGTAACCGTTGGTTCAGCCCATGTGGTCGATGGCTTGCCGAAATGCTGATTCCGATAAATCAGGGTCTGCTGACGCGGATCTGGGACTGGCGGGAATCGAGACTTGCGTTGCAGATCGAAACATCCCCGATGCACGGAACGCTGTGTTTTCATCCGGATGGTCGGCAGTTCTTCCTTGTGGCAGACGCGCGAATTCAGGTGTACGACCTTGAAACAGGCCAGCGGCTGCGAATGTCGCCGCCTCGATTCAAGTTCAGCCGACTGGCGATGAATCACGATGGAAAGTTCCTGACCAGCCTCATCCCGTTGCATCCACCGGAATTAATTGACGCAGAATCGTTTGAATCAATTTCCACGATAGTTCCAATCGAACACGGTGAAGTCGCCGCGTGGAGCACCAGAGAGGATACCGTTTTGATCGGATCAAAAGAAGGCATCCTCTTTCAATGCGATCAAAGCGGGCAACAGAGCCTGCGGATGAAATCTGACTTTGCAGGTCCTGTGACAGAAATGAAATACTCGCCACACGATCGATTTGTGGCCATCGGCACTCTGGATGGCAACACGCATATTAATGAAACAGACATTGACAGAAAGCTGGTTGTCGTTCCTGGTAAGCTGCTGCAGTTCTCAGAGGATGAAAGTCGATTGTGCATACGTACGACAAACGCTATTGACTTACTCGAGTTCGTTCCTTCGCCGTCTTTCACATCGATCAATCAGTCGGTTCGGTATGCTGACTTCAGTCCGGATGGCAACTGGCTGGGACTTTCGGGAAAGCGGGGAGTGTTGCTCTATGCGACAAATCCGCCAACGCTTCAATGTGATCCGGGATTAGATGAAACGGGGCCGGTCGCGTGGCACCCGACAACGCGGGAATTTGCAACATTCGGCATGTTTTCTCACCTCGCACGCTGGCCCGTCACCAGTCTCGCGGACTCGGGTGATCTGATGATCGGCCCACCGGCTCCCGTTGCATTAAATACTACGCTGGCTCGCATCGGCGCGGACAGCAGGATTCCCCAACATTGGGGGCGTCATTCCGTCTGGCATCCGGACGGAGACCTGCTTTTCTATGCGGACAGTCGCCATGGGCATCTATGGCAATATGACACCACTACCCGAAAAAACGAAATCTTCGCCGAACTCCCATCTGCCAGTTTTCTTTCCATTTCGCAGGACGGCAAATGGATTGCCGGAGCCAGCTGGCCGATCGAGCATGTCGAAGTATGGAATGCAGAATCCCGCGCACGCGTGCTTGAAGTATCAGGATCCGGGCGCGCAGCATTCAGCCCGGATGGACAAATTCTGGCCATCAGCTCACGATCTGAACTGCAATTCTACAGCACTCACAGCTGGGACCTTATCCGTTCCTGGCCAACCGATGTGCTGAATAGTTTTCACGCCACGCCGATGGCATTTCAGCCCCGTGGAAATCTATTCGCAGCAGCGGTGTCCGGGCGCTGCGTGCGTCTGTACAACGGAGACACCGGCGAGCCGATCGCTGACCTGCCAATGCGCGAGGATACGGACATTAACTGGCTATCATTCAGTCCGGACGGAGCCCGTTTAGCAATTACACGTGCGGACCGCGATGTACTGATCTGGAATCTGCACTCGCTGCGAGACGAGCTGCACGCCATCGGCCTGCCAACCGAATCACTCCCGAAGCATGAACAGATCGCAGTGAATCGTCTGGTGCGGACACTCGATCGTGGTCAGGAACTGCTGCCGCCAACAGGTTGGTGGACCGGTCACGAGATGCTGGCGCGCTTTGAAGCGCTGAAGCTCAACTATCCTGACGCCATCGATCGCATGGATATCGCATTGGACGTTGCGTCTCCGCAGGACCGGATCCTGCGCGCAAAACTGCTGATGCAGCGCGGTGAGTATCATCTGCTGAACAACAGTCCTGATGCAGCCTGCGTCGATTTTCGCGATGCCGTGAAACTCAATCCCGCTGAACACGCGAACGTAAGGCGGTTTGTCCAATTGCTGCTGTTTGGTCCGCCGGAAATCCAAGATCCGGTTGAGGCTCGGCGACTGCTGCAGGACCTTGTCTCACTGGACGAACATGATCTGCAGGATCGTCTGAATCTGATTCTGACGGACATCCAGCTGCACCACCTGCAGGCCGCCCAGAATCAGTTCAATCAGATTGCCGATGAGACCGTAGTTGCTGCGTCCCCGACTGCCCGGACAGCCTACCGTTGTGTCAGGATCTATATCGAACGCCGATCGACGGCCGAGAATCTCATTGTAAACCCGGACGATGCGGAATCCTCCCGTGTGGAGATTCAGAAGCTGGCGGATGAAGTACGGGAGACGGCATCGTTCACTGAATCGGCGATTCTAGATGAGTTCTGCAAACTACTTGAACTGTGATCCGCGCTCGCACTGATGTGCCGATCCCGTTGGTTATCATCCCGGCGGCCATGGTGTAGACTCGTCGCTCAGCCGACTGAATTCGATTGTACCGGCATTGCCGAAATCAGCTGTGCGGTTTTACGATCGAATTCCCAATGCCGGACGCGTCTTTCACGATGGGATTCTTCAGCGTGCCGATCCCGGTGATGGTGATGGAAACTTCATCGCCGTCTTCGAGGGTGAAATTATCTTCAGGAACAATACCCGTACCGGTCATCAGGAATGCTCCGTTTGGTAATTCATTTTCACGAAACAACCAGGCAACGAGTTCTTCCGGAGTCCTTTTCATCTGGCTCAGTTTGGTAGCATCCTTCGAGATTGTCTTTCCGCCTCGCCGAATTTCCAGCTGAATATCAACGGCATCCTGATTGAGTGGCCCGTCGGCGAGTTGTACGCACGGGCCAAGGCCGGCGCACTGTTTGTAGAACTTGGCCTGCGGCAGATAAAGTGGATTTTCGCCTTCGATATCGCGCGCCGACATATCGTTACCTACCGTGTACCCCACAATTTTTCCATGTTTATTGATCACCAGCGTGAATTCCGGTTCGGGCACGCTCCAGCTGCTGTCGGAGCGAACCCGCAACGCCTGACCGGGGCCGGAGACTCGATTGGGAGTCGCTTTGAAAAACAGCTCCGGCCGGTCAGCGGTGTATACTTTATCGTAGTGAGATGCCGCAGATTCCGACTCTTCCATTCTTGCGACCTGACTGCGTTTGTAAGTGACGCCCGCGGCCCAGACTTCCTGCTGGTCAATCGGAGCCAGGAACTGAACATCGGCGAATTCAAGCACTTTCGTGTCCGGTTTTAGCAGAAATCGGGCGAGCCCGGGTGGATCCGCCGAATTCAGAATGTCCATCAACGAATGACATTCATCGATCTGAGTCAGATCCAGCGGCTGTACGGTGTTGTCATGAACAGCAGCGACGCGTTGAGAACCATCATTCAGCCGAATACGAGCCAGTTTCACGTACCTGTTCCTTCCAAGGCAAATATCTAACAAAAAGTATGAGCATGCACACTGATGCCGACGGCACAACGAAAAACTGCAACACATCGTGTCTCATCAACGCTGCAATTTCGGTGCAACACGTCGCAGCAACGGGATTCGATTGTTCTTTCGCCAGCCGAAGTCAAGCAATGTTGCTTCCTGATCGCGCTACGGGTTCCGGACAAATCGCGCTCTAACGATCCCGCGAAAGTGTACGCGGTGTGAATGCAAATATGAAACGTCCCGCGCATCACAGATTGTAATTAATTTCCTGGCGCAGAATCGAACAGACAGATACGCGTGGGAAAACAGCGGATTTAGCGAAATACCCCCGAAGACTACCGCCTCTGTCGGCGGGCCTGCAAAAATTCGCCCAGCACCAGTTCCAGTGGTTCGTCTGTGATCACCTGCCGAAAGGCGGCACCGACGGCATCGCAGGCGCGGTGGATGGTTTGATTGTGAGCCGACAATTTCTGCACATACGCAGAACGCACTTTTTCGGGGTCACTGTAAATTTGCTGACCGCTCTCCAGATCCTCAAACAGGCCGGGACCATCGAATGTCAGCTGCATTTCTGCGGGATCCAGAACCTGAAATACCACAAGATCATGCTGGCAGCCACGCAGCAGCCGCAATCCATCGGCAATTTGACCGATGGGGGCCAGCATGTCTGAGATTAAAATCACGAGGCCGCGCTTATGCAGGCGCTGTGCCAGATCTTCCAGCGCAACGGCGGGCTGCGTATCCGTCCCCGTCGGCAGATGTTCGAGCGTTACCAGCAGGCGTCGGAGCTGTCCGGGCCGATATCTGGCAGGCACGACTGACTGCACATGTTGATCGAATAAGGTCAAACCGACAGCGTCGCCCTGACGATTGAGAAGCCACGCCAGAGACGCCGCCATCGTCCGCGCGTAGTCGTGCTTCGTATACTCGCCTGATCCAAACGCCATTGACCGACTGATGTCCAGCGCGATGTAACATCGCAGATTGGTTTCATCCTCAAACAGGCGAATATAACTGCGATCCGTGCGGGCGTATAATTTCCAGTCCAGGAAACGCGGGTCATCCCCCTGTGTATATGGACGGTATTCAGAAAACTCAACCGAAAAGCCATGTCGCGGACTCTTGTTCAAACCCGTGCGAAACCCATCGACCACCAGCCTCGCCCGCATTTCCAGCGAACGAAGCGCCATGACGACACGAGGGTCCATTAAATCAGCAGCCGTGGTCATTCGTGATCCCGTTCGTGCCCCAGGAGTTCGTAGTATTTTTGTACGAGCGAATCAAATTCTTCGGGTACCGGTTCCCGATCAATCGGTACCATCGCTCGATCCGATTCCCGTGATTCAAGTTCCTGATTGATTCGCTGTTGAAGTGCCTGCATTTCATGCAACAGTTGAGACTTCACAAGGTCCCACTGCGGTTCTGCTCCGTGACGCTTGAATTCAGCCCGCATTGCCCGGGCTCGATCGCGAACCTGCGCGACGCGGTTCCGAAGTTCGGGGTCATCGAGCATTTCTTCGACATCACGCAGTTGATCCGACCATTCGGTGAATTCATTGCCGGTCAGCGGTCGTGCTCCATTGTGACCGCCACGAAGTGAATTGCTTTCCCGACCGCCATTGAGCAGCGACGACGCCCGACGTTCGGCCTCGCTGCTTTGCGTCGCGGGGGACGAAGCAGACTGCTGACCGGATTGTGCCTGTGATTCGGAGCTGGATTCTGAGGAATTGCGTTCCGGTTGCGATCCTGTACGTTGTGACGGCGTCCCGTCTGCGCCCGGACCTGGATTCGATTGTGATGTCGCGTCCGATTGCTTGCCTTCACCAGACTGTTGCGTTTCATTCTGTGAAGGCGGATTCGGACTGCCGTTCTCCCGGGAATTATTCTCACCGGCCTCGGCATCTGTTCCCGTCGCTTGTTGTATTTCCCCGGCAAGTTTTTCAGTCGCGTCCTCGAGCTGCGCCTGCGCTCGACGCAGTGATTCGGCTTCGCTGCCCAGTATCGAATCAGCGGCCTGTTCGATCCCGGTCTTTAGTTTTTCGATTCCGCTTCGAGCGACCTGTTCGGCCTGACGGGATTGCATCCATAAGCCGCGACTCGACAGCATTTCTGTCGCCTGCAACGCTTCCTCAGGTTTCGAATCCTTCAGCTCACGCACCGTATCGTACAATTTATTCGACAGGAGGGGTTCAGTCTGTTCGGCCTGTTCGATGATCTGCTTTGTCTGTTCAACGACCCGGTTCAGGCGATCTCGCTGCTGTGCAGTATCCTGTTGCAGTTGCTCGCGATCACGGCTTGCGCGCAATGACGGCTGGTGTGTCTGCTCCCGATCGGGTGTGTTGCTGTTGAAATCTTCGCTGCCGGCAGCGTCTGCGGGGCGTTTACCGGCGGCACGATCCTCACCGCTCAGTTGTCGCGCCAGCTCTTCCTGTCGCGCACTCAACTCTCTGGCCTGATTCCTGAGATCCCGCATCGCGTCGTCAAATTGTGATGATGTCTGCCTGCGGAGCTCTTCTTTGAGTTGCTCGAACTGTCGTTCTGCGCGAGTCCCTTCGGAGATCGCTTCTGCCAGATTTCCCTGATCCATCGCGCGCGATGACTGCCGCACGTTTTCGCGTGCCTGTTCCATTTGCTGTTGCAGTTGAGCGGATTCCGGTTTCTGCCGATCGGCTGTCTGCGCCATTCGCTCCCGCACGTCATCTACATCACGCAGCATTTCACGCTGCTCTTCACGCAGGCGTTTGAGTTCACGTTCAATTTCTTCACGTTCCTGATCTGTCGTCGCTGCACGAAGCTCCGATTCCAGCTGCTTGAGTCGTTCGTTAACCATTTGCTGTCGACGCGCGAGCTCTTTAAGGCGGTTCAGGACCAGAATCTGTTCGCGCTGAGCCTGCGTTTGCTCCTGCTGTTGCTTCGCCTGCGTTTCCGTCTCGTAACGATTGCGATTATTGTCCAGCTCCAGTTGCTGCATCTGTTGCTGAGAGGCACTGCCACCACCGCCACCACCACCGCCACCCTGCTGCTGCTGAACCTGAAATTCCGACGCTCGCATGCGGAGCAACGTATAGATTACGGTGTTTTCCAGCAGCATCGCTTCGTTTAGTGTAGAGGCTTCTTTGCCGTCGCGCACATCCTCCAGTTTTTGTTTCGCGGCCGCCATTTCCTGCAGCGCCCGCTGGGCGAGTGCAGTTGTCTGCGGGTCGTCGGCAAGTTCCTGTGTCGCGGCCGTGAGTAATTCCACCGCCTGCCCCTGCGATTCAGCGATGACACCAACATCGGCCGCGAATTCGCCACCCCGGCGTCTGGAGATCTCTGAACGAATTGTATTCCATGTGGCCGAGACAATTTCTTTCTGCAGCTTTAACACACCATCCGCTGCGCTTTCCTGTGGTTGCTGTTGTTGGCTCTGCTGCTGTCCGCCACCCTGTTGGGATTCACGAAAAATATCTTCAAATCGCCGCACTTCGGCGAACATGATGTCACTGTAGCTGCGACGCACGGAACCGTCCGGAGCCACATCGCTCGCCCAAAAAGAATAGGTGACAATGTCATCAGGTTTCACATTGAGCGATTCCAGATTGATTTGGTGTGCAATGGCCGTACTCAGCATCGGTAAACCCGTGTCCGGCGGGCCAGCATCTGCTGAAATCGGAACTGACGCAGAAGACGTCTCGGTCGGCATCAATCTGAGATCGCTGACAGTGCCGCCGGAGACCGAATACTGCAGTCCATATTCAACAATTCCGAAATCGTCACTGGCACTGGCTTCGACCTCGAATTCCTGCAACGGTGAAACATTGGTGTCTTTGCCTGGGAAAGTCACCTTCAGGTCTGCCGGTTGATTCCTGTTGACCCTGATCGAAATCTGTTCGTCGTCCGTCGGAGTCCGACCATCGGCATCCCGCAACCGAACGATCCATGAGTTACTCTCCGTAGCGGCGAAAGAGGTTTCCACGATGGAAGGATCCTCAACCGTCGGGGTCAGGACGTATGCCGCACCGGTTTTCGGCTGCAGTTCGGCGTCAACGACTGGCTTGTTGAGTTTCAACTTCAGAACCACCGTTGATCCCTCAGTCACCGTCAGCCGCATGACGTCTTCAATCGTTTCGGACACGTGACCGGACCATGCGGGAGGCGTCACAACAGCATCGACCTGTTCCAGCTTTGGTTTCACAAAAGTGGTCACCGTAAAGTCTTGTGAAACGTCAGGATCGACTGTTGATCGGGAGGTATCGGCGTACAGAACGCGGTAAATCCCGTCCCCCGGAATTCCTTCCATACGAGCGGCAAAAATTCCCGCATCGACCGTTTCTGTCATGGCGAGTTGTCGAGGAGTCTGGTTTGTTTCAGTAAACTCGAGCACGACGTTTGTCGGGACTATCCCCGGAAATTCTGCCACAACGGTGAGGGCAGAGCCGCGTTCGATTTCGGTGTTGCCCGGTTCGATTACCAACAGACCGTTCAGAGCCGACGGCGTGTTCCCGGTGACTGCCGTGGCTTCGGCAGAAGGCTTGATCAGGTCACGTCCATACCGGCTGGCCGCCATCACGCTCGAAACCATCACAAGAAACGACAATGAACTGAGCAGAGTCCATTTTGCGAGAGTTCCCCCGGATACAACGCGCGACCAGTCTGATTGCTGAGCCAGCTGGTCTGCCTCCTGAACAGCCATCGCGGACAGAACTGACGGTTTTTGACCCGGTTCTTGCGATACCTGCACAGCCGTGATGACGGCGTCGTTCAGTTCGGGGTATGCCTGTTCGACTAATCGAGCGGCCGCCCCCATTGAAGGCATTGCTACCAGCAGCCGCGACAGAATGATGCCAAGCACCGTGGTGCCCATCAGTACCGGAAGCTCAGGTCGGAAGTAGCCCAATGGAACCGGCAGCCAGATCGTGACAGCAATTGCGGGCACCAGCAGCAGGAGCCAGCACACCGCCTGCTGTCGAAGAATTCGCAATTTCTGCAACCGGACCGTCAGATGGCGAAGACGATGCTCCAGAAACGTTCCAGTCATCAATGAACTCCGATCCATGATTCGCAGGCGTCATTCCTTCGATTTTCGCCGCAACACACGTGTTTGTGCAAGCTGGACAATTGAAGTTTGTCGCGATTTCGTGTGACCTGACCGCGGAATACAGCCGTGGAATGCAGCCGACGGAGTTCCATCCATACCTGCCGGCTTCCCGTCGCAGCGGGATTTGGAAATATGATGGAAGGGCCGAGTCGCCTCCGAAAATGATTGCCGATTTTTTGAGACAGCCCGCTTCCGGAAGTGACAAGGGTCAAAATACTGCGTATTTTAATCCGCGAATCTGCAGGGCGACGTGTTTAATTCAGTTCACCGATCCCAGTTTTTATCATTGATTTCGAATGGAGAATGTTCATGGCATCTGCGCCTTCTGGCAATGCGCCCGCTGGTCCTAAAGTTTCCAGTGTTCGCACCGCCTTTTCACTAATTCTGCTGTTGGTTGTCCTTGTCATCTGCGTTATCGAAGTGCGGGCTGGATTTGGCCAGTTTTTAACCAATAAAGCGTTCACGAATGTATCGCAGAATAATATGTTTCAGGATGTAACTTTTGCAGACGCGCAGGGAATGCTTGCGGCGTTTCCGTCCGAATCCCCGGTTGAAGTACTTGCCACTGAAGATGTTCACCACTACCAATGGTTCAGTCTGCTGCGACCGTTGATGGGCGGCAAGTCGCCGGAAATGTTCGTGACGACTGACCACAGTGATCCACCCAAGGCACTCACGTTTTACACTTCTACCGAAGACAATTCGTACGTGGCTCCGATGCATCCCCCGACGATCGAAATGGGACAGGAAGATTTACATCCCGAGACCTCAGGCGAAGAGTCGCCTGCAGCGTCGGACGCTGCCGAGCCCGCGACTTCTGAAGAGTCCAAATAGCCGTTCCGTGCAATCCTGCGATTGCAGCATCATCGCGTTGGGGCAGGGCAGCAATCAGCCGGACAGATATCGTGATTCGGAGCAAACAGACCAACGCATTCTCGGGCAGTTCCGTGAATGCGTTCCTGGATCAGCTTCCTGATCATGCTGACAAATTGCGGATGGCTGCCCGGCGTACCGGCGCGAAACATCGACACACCGGCCCCCTGACAGAATCGCTGTGCCTCATCGTCCAGATCATACATCACTTCCATGTGATCTGACAAAAATCCGATCGGCGAAATGACGACCTGATTAATGCCAGCCGCTTTGCAGTCCCGCAGGTGGTCAACAATGTCCGGTTCCAGCCATGGATCCTGTGGTCGTCCACTGCGGCTCTGATAGACAAGTTTCCAGCGTGACGGCTCCAGGTGCAGGCTCTCAGTGACCAGTCGACACGCTTCATGCAGCTGTTTCTCGTAGTCGGACGTGTTTGCCATACTGCGGGGAATGCTGTGTGCCGTAAATGCAATGTGTACGTCGTCGCGGCAATCTGCAGCAAACTGTTGCATCGCGATTTTCACCTGATCAGCTACGACGGCGATAAAATCCGGGTGATTGTAGAAGACTCGTAACTTGTCAATCTGCAGGCCTGCCGCTTCCGGTTGTGCGAGCGCCGCTGCGATGTTTTCACGATACTGCCGACAGCCCGAGTAGCAGCTGAAGCCCGAGGTTACATAAGTCAGTGCGCGTTTGACTCCGTCCCGCTTCATCCGGATCACGGACTCATTAAGGTACGGCTCCCAGTTGCGATTGCCCCAGTAGATTGGCAATTGGATGTCGTGCGCATCCAGTTCCGTCCGCAAGGCAGCAATCAGCGTTCGACACTGCTCGTTGATGGGGCTGATCCCGTCGAAGTGATAATAATGTTCGGCAACCTCCAGCAAACGCTCCCGCGGCACCGGTTTGCCGCGCAGCACGTTCTCCAGAAACGGCATCACATCTTCCGGACCTTCAGGGCCTCCAAAAGAAACCAACAAAAAGCCGTCGTAGCTCTCGGGTGACGGAGCGGATTCATCGGTCAGTTCAGTAAGGATAACAGGCACTTCGCGGTTTCCAGTCGATAAATTTGTGCGGAGAAAGCGGCTTATATCATGCGTGGTCCGAGATGATGCCTTCGCATTAAATGAAGC
>JAGQQS010000135.1 GCA_020426105.1 Planctomycetaceae bacterium | reverse complement strand
CTGAATACCTCCACCCCGAACGTCAGTACCGATGCTTTGACCTTTCGTCTGCTGCAACTGAATTGCTACGCCTGTCACGACCGCAATCAACTTGGCGGTGTCGGTAGATTTCGTAAGCCATACTTTGAAACACTGGGCCACGTGGATATCGGCGACGAGGGGCGATTGCCTCCGACATTGACGGGTGCCGGAGACAAACTTACGGCAAGCTGGATCGACAGTGTACTTGCCGGCAAAGGCCGCGTGCGTCCATTTATGTCGATCCGTATGCCTGTGTTCCCGGCTGAGGCGACAAAACGGCTGTCAGCCATGTTTGAAAATGCAGACACGAGCCAGATAAAATCACAGGATAGTGATCGTCAATCTGCCGCAATCGCACCGAAAACGCTTGTTGAAGCCGGGCGAAGGCTGATGGATACCGGTTGTGTGCAGTGTCATGCATTCAAAGGCGAGGCACTCCCCGGGACAATCGGAGTTGATCTGGAAGGCGTTACGCAGCGGATCCGTCGGAGCTGGCTGCGCAAATTCCTGAAGGACCCTGGCGCGCTCAAAGCACGTACCCGAATGCCAACCTTCTTCCCAAACGGCCAGAGTCAGAACCCTGATGTGTTGAGTGGTGATGTCGAGCTGCAAATCGCGGCGATGGATGCGTACCTTTCGGAACTCAGCCATCAGCCCCTTCCGGAAAAAATTCAACAGGCCCGTGATCAGAATTACGAACTTAAGCCGACAGATCATCCCATCGTTCTGCGAACGTTCATGCCGGTCGCCGGGATGCATGCGATCGCTGTCGGATTCCCTCAAAGCGTCCACTTCGCATTCGATGCTGAGCACATAGCTGTCAGCCAGGCCTGGCGAGGCCGGTTTCTGGATGCTGAAGGCACGTGGTTTATTCGCTTCGCACCGCCCGCGGAACCACTTGGCGATCAGCGAATCACCTTTCCCCCCGGAATCTGCATCGCGGTGCTGACCGACATGACAATGCCCTGGCCGAACGACGCGGAAGATGCCAACGCAGAATTTTCCGGATATCGCCTTGATAAAAACCGCGTGCCCGAATTTTTATACAGCGTCCACGGGGTTTCAGTCACCGACCGGACAGAGCCCGACGGAAAACGTGGATTGAAGCGAACTATCAGGTTCCGGGTGGCGGCCGATACAGATGCCCCGGAGATGTTTTGGTTTCGTGCACACATGGGAACGGAACTGATACGCACTTCTCCCCGAAGCTTCGTCAACGAAGCAGGGCTCACGGTCACGCTGGATCAGCCGGAAACACGGGGCGACACCCGCAGCGTGGCTGGCATTACGGAATGGCTTGTGCCGATCGTGCTTTCAGGCGAAACCGTGGTCAGAGTACAATACACATGGAAATAGACTGACCTAATTGCCTGTCAGGGCGAGATTATCCCGATGAATAACCTCACCGAACGGCACGTGTCCCAGTGCGGCAGCAATCTGGTCGGAGCGACGACCCTGGATGCGACGGATCTCATCGGATGAATAATTGGCGAGGCCGCGCGCGATCTCAGTGCCGTCCTTGCTTTTCAGACCCACCAGCGCGCCGGCTTCAAATTCACCCAGCACGTCGGCAATCCCGACCGCCAGCAGCGATCGGCCAGACTCGCGGACGGCTTTAGTAGCACCTTCATCGATCACGAGCAGACCGGCAGGAGGTGCACCAAATCCGATCCAGCGTTTCCAGGGAACGACCGCTTCACCTTTCGCCAGGAATAAAGTGCCCGTCGTCCGGCCTTCGCGGATATCATCAAGCACTGAATCACTGCGACCGCTGGCCAGAATTACCGTTTCACCCATGCCAGTTGCTGCCAGGATGGCGCGAAGCTTTGAGGCCATTCCGCCGCGACCACGAGTGCTTTGTTCTGCGGCTGCCAGTTTGAGCAGCGATTCGTCCGGCTTTTCAATCAGGGGAATCACAACGCTGGCGGTATGGGATGGCGGACCATTGTAAAGACCAGCAATACCCGACAGGATCACGAGCAACGGATCGGGAAGCAATGTGGCCAGCATCGACGCCAGTTGATCATTGTCACCTACGGCAATTTCTTTGATACTCACGGTGTCGTTCTCATTCACAATCGGAACGACACCGTAATCGAAAAGGGTTCGCAGAGTGTTGCGGACGTTCAGATATCGCTGTCGATTGCGAAAGTCATTGCCGGTGAGCAGCAGTTGCGCCGTCTTCAATTCGTTTCTTAACAGCGCGTCATTCCAGGTGCGCATCAATTGAGGCTGACCGATGGCAGCAGCGGCCTGCAATGCGGGAAGAGAATCCGGACGTCGTTTAAGTCCCAGGATTCCGATACCGGCACCCACCGCTCCACTGGACACCAGAACAACCTTCCGCCCCGTCTGCTGAATGCGGAAGATCTGATCCGAGATGCACTGAATTCGTTCCAGGTCGAGGCGATCGTCTTCTTTCGTCAGAACGTTGGTTCCAATCTTGACGATGACGGTTTGGCAGGCCTTGAAGACCTCCTGTCTGACAAGATCCTGCATACAGCCCCCAATTATTTCCCAAAGGCGGCCAGACCAAATTCCGACCGCAGTTGTTCCATCGCCAGATCCGCCTGCTCGGCAGAAATTACGACGCACAGTTTCAATTCACTGGTGTTGATCATTTCGACATTGATCCTGTTCGCCGCGAGGCAGCGGAACAGGCGAGCGCCCACTTCGGTATGACTTCTGAGTCCGATACCTGCCACGGAAATCTTCCCAATACTGCGGTCGGACGTGAGAATCGAACCGACGTATAGCTCCATCACTTCACGCAGCAAAAGGACTGATCGATCCAGATCTGAACGCGGCACAGTAAACGAAATCGTAGCCTGACCGTCACTCGACGCATTCTGGACAATCATATCGACGAGGACACCACCCTCTGCGATCGCAGTAAACACCGCTTCAGCAATTCCAGGATCGTCCGGCAGATTGCTCAGTGTCACGCGTGACTGGTCGGTGTCTGCGGTGATGTCACTGACAACAATGCTCTCCATACTGTCCAGTCGCGACACAATGTCGGCGGTGAGCTCTGGACTGGCAACGTCAATCGCACCCTGTCGCACGCCGTTCGATGCACATCCCACCTGTGGCGGCAGGGATGTGGCCTTCTCGAGCTGGAAACCGGCATGTGCTGCGAGGACGGCATCGTCACATCGAGCTCGATCGATCAGCACGGAGATTTTGATTTCACTGGTCGTGACGACACGAATATTGATTCCGTGAGTCGCCAGAACCTGGAACATTCTGGCGGCAACTCCGGTATGAGTCTGCATCCCATGTCCCACGACAGAAACTTTGGAGAGACGGGTCGTGGCCACGACGTTCTGCGCCTGCAGACTGTTCGCGGCGGCTTTCGCAACCGTGAGCGCGGCGGCGAGTTCATCTTCGGAGACTGTGAACGTCACATTCGCGGTACCTTCCCGCGCGACGTTCTGTACGACCATATCGACCGGGATCTTCGCTGCCGACAGGGAAGAAAACAGAGTATTCATGACTCCCGGCTGATCCGGCAGACCCACCAGCGTGATCATCGCTTCGTTGCGGACAAAAGCGACCCCTGTGACGACTGAGGTGACTTCATCCGACTCGGGGGCAATCAGCGTCCCAGGGCCGTCTGAGTAGGCAGGACGGACACGCAGTTGCACCCGGTACTTCTTGGCGAATTCGATTGATCTTGAATGCATCACGCTGGCTCCCAGACTGGCGAGTTCCAGCATTTCATCGTAAGAGATGCGTTCAACCTTGCGCGCGCCTTTCACCACCCGCGGATCTGTCGTAAACACGCCCTCGACGTCCGTGTAGATCTCACACAACTCGGCATTGAGGACAGCAGCCAGAGCGGTCGCGGTTGTATCGCTTCCTCCTCGCCCCAGCGTTGTGATATTCATCTGCGTATCGACACCCTGGAAGCCGGCAGCAATCACGATATTGCCCGCCTTGAGCAGTTCCTGCATGCGTTCGGTGGAGATACTGACGATCCGTGCCTTTGTATGTGTGGTATCGGTAAGGACGCCGATCTGAGCGCCCGTCAGGCTGATCGCTTCTTCGCCGAGTTCATGGACGGCCATCGCCATCAGCGCCACTGATTCCTGCTCGCCCGTGGCCAGCAGCATATCCATTTCACGGGGGCGTGGGTGGTTCGTGATTTCTTTGGCCAGATCCACAAGCTCATCTGTCTTATGTCCGCGGGCACTGACAACAACGACGACGTCGTAGCCCTCGCGTTTCGCCGCAACCGCGCGGCTGGCGGCTCCACGAATTTTTTCCGCATTGGCCACACTGGTGCCACCAAACTTCTGCACAATGACTGCCACGGTCCTGCGTACTCCTGCTGTGATTGACTGATTTTTGTCGGGGAAGCGTGATTTGTTGTACCAAAAGTGCAAGGATCAGGAGTCCAGTTTCTCACGCCGTATTTTAAGTTTGTGGCATTGAAAATCAGGATTGGCACGCGGAGGCGACTTTTCGGTCTATTCCATGGTTTCCGC
>JAGQQS010000134.1 GCA_020426105.1 Planctomycetaceae bacterium | reverse complement strand
GGCCGGAGGCACAACTGACAGCTACCGAAAGATCCGACAGACCGGGCTCTCCGCCCGGTTTACCCGGGCGGGAGCAACGCAGGACGCGTTACAAATCCGCAATTCTGCATCGTGGTGCATGGAGTAGGTTGTTGAACGGCACGAACTCCAAACGGGCGGATTCACAAATTGTTGGGACCTCGAAGAGATTCATTTCGCCGCATTTCAGGCCCGGAGGGCTGACAAATCCAATGCCGGTGGCGTAAGCCACCGGTCTGTGAGGACCATGAACCTCAGGCCCTGCGGGTCGATACATCTGTGATTGTGTCGGCCTTTCAGGCCTTTGGTAATGACACTTCAGCAGTCCGGGGCCTCACGGCCCCGGCATTGGATGTGTCGGCCCTGCCGGGCCTGTACCCAGAGATACCGACTTGCCGCGTTTCCAACAAAATGCGAATCCGCCCCTCCACACGGAGAGGGTTCGTCCATGGCGGTAAAAAGATTCGACGTTCGGAATCTCTCGCAATCTTTCTGCCGTGAAATTTTTCTATCCGGATCTTTATTCCTGATGGAGAAGGACATCTCATCATGGTGACACGACGGTGTCGGGGTGCGTGGCACCGTGACCGTACCGCACCCAACACCAATCTTAAAAGAGCGAATCACGCCGCACCAGTGTCAGGTGCGTTCCCCACCGACTTTACGTCGGTGGTTAAAAGGCTTCTGCACTACAATGCATCGCAGTATTCGCCAGTGTTTTGTCGAAAAATTAAAAAAGGGGTCAGCGTTTCGCAAGCCTCTCAAACGCAAACTGAATTGCATCCATTAATGCGCGAACATCGTCGGCGGTATTGTAGGCCGCGAAACTAATGCGCGTCGTGGCAGAAACTCCGAGCCAGTCATGCAGCGGCATTGTGCAATGATGACCATGCCGTGCAAAGACGTCTTTCTGATCCAGAATTGCGGCAAGATCTTCGGGATGAATTCCATCGATGCGAAAAGAAATGATGCCGCCTCTGTCAGCCACACCGGGACCGTAGATCGTAATTCCGGGGACGGTCTTCAACCGTTCCATCGCCAGCGTCGTCAGATCCTGCTCGTGCTTGTGGATTCGTGACAGCCCGGTTTGCTGCACCCAGTCGATTGCAGTGCCAAGTCCGATCGCCTGTACAATCGGCATGGTACCGGCCTCAAATTTTGCCGGCGCAGCAGACCATGAGGAATTTTCGATGTGAACTTCAGAGATCATGTGACCACCGAAGATCACAGGGTCCATTTCTTCAAGGCGTTCAGGCTTTCCATACAGGACACCGATCCCGGTTGGACCATATAATTTGTGGCCGCTGAAGACCAGAAAATCCATATCGTCGGCCAGCACATCTGTCGGCAGATGTGGCACACTCTGAGCCCCGTCAACAACAACACATGCGCCAACGCCGCGGGCGCGGCGGACAAGTTCACGAATCGGGTTGATGGTGCCCAGCATGTTGGACATGCCAGTAACGGCCAGGAGCCTGGTGCGTCTGGTCAGGACGAAATCCAGTTGCTCCATGTCCAGCCGACCATCCGGAGTCAGCGGAATCAGCTTCAGCGTAGCCCCACATTGTCTGGCCAACTGTTGCCACGGAACAAAATTGGCATGGTGTTCCATGACGGTTGTCAGAATTTCGTCGCCCGGTTGCAGATGTCGACGGCCCCAGCCCGCCGCAATCATATTCAGTCCGATCGTTGTGCCCGGCGTGAAGATGATCGTATCCGCTGACGGTGCATTCAGAAAACCGGCGATCTTCGAACGAGCGCCCTCGAATCCTTCGTCGATTCTCAGTCCGAACTGATACGTACCTCGATGTGCATTGGCATAGTATTGTTCTTCAACTTCGCGTTCTTTGTCGATGACACATTGCGGCTTCTGAGCAGAAGCACCGCTGTCCAGAAAGATGGGCCTTGAACCACTCGGCAAGACTCGACACAGGACCGGAAACTGCTGTCGGATCGCGTCGGGATTGAGTGGAAAAGGATCCTCTGCACGGGCCTGTTCGATTTTGGCAGCGCCGGGTCGCGTGACGTGAGAGCCAACTCGATTTCGATCCGTATCCCGACCTGAGTCTTGTGAATCAACTCCATTACAAGCGACGAGGTGCATCCGGGCAAGCGTCAAAACCCGATCGACCATTCCTCGCAGACCATTACGCCGCTGAGGAGTAATGTGCTGCTGAAGATTGAGTCGATGAAAGACGGCGTCTATATCGTATTCCAGAATCTCGCGGGCTGTTTTGCCATTGTAAGCTGCAGCCAGAATCGCGATCAGGCCACGCACGATGTTGGAATCGCTGTCGGCCGCAATGGTGAAGATGGCTGATTCGCCGGCGCCCTGAATGTCGGTCGTCAACCAGACCTGACTCTGGCAGCCATGAACTCTGTTCTCTGCGGTCCGCGCGCTGTCCGGGAGTTCCGGCAGTTCATCACCCAGCTCCAGGAGATACAGTGGCTGATCCTGCCGATCCAGGTCCGCGAATTCATTAAAGATTTCATCAAGTGTCAGCAGCATGGGTTTACAGAATCTCCAGAACCGGCCCCGTCGGTGACTTAATCAGCTCTTTAAATACCTGCATCGCCACATTCTGACAGACACTGCGCAGCGCGTCGCGGGCCGGATTTTCTTCGGTCAGCATTTCCATAATCTGTCCGCGGTCACAATACTCGCGAATGCAGCCGTTCATCGGGATGTCGCCAAGGAACGGAACCTTGAGTTGCTCTGCGGCTTTCTGAGCACCGCCGCGACCAAAAACGTCGCCCGACATATTTTCGATGAACCCCAGAATTGGCACATTCACCTTTTGATACATGTCTACTGCTTTGATCGCATCAAGCAGCGCGACCTGCTGCGGAGTGCAGACGACGACCGCTCCGGCAAGACTCACCTGCTGCGCCAGAGTCAGCGCAACGTCACCGGTGCCGGGCGGAAGATCGATGATCAGATAGTCGAGTTCGCCCCACTGCGTGTCCTTCAGGAACTGCGTCAGAGCTTTGTGAAGCATCGGACCGCGCCAGACCACCGACTGACCTTGTTCGATAAAGAAGCCCATGGACATCAGCTTCACGCCGCCGACATCAATGGGTTCCATCCGCATCACACGGTTTCCCTGCTCATCCTGCATCTCAGACGCGGCTGGCTGACCTTTTGCATTCATCATATGCGGGATGCTGGGACCGTAGACGTCGGCATCCATCAGACCGACCCGGCACCCCATCGAATGCAGTCCACATGCGAGTGCGGCGGACACAGTGCTTTTACCGACGCCACCTTTACCACTGCCCACAGCGATAATGTTGTGCACGTTCAGGCCGATTCGGCCCCCAGCGTCTTTACCGCGAACCGTCGAATGTAATTCGATCCGGGGTACAAGCTCAGACGCAGCAAAAGCGATCCGCTGACGGATGAGTTCTTCCAGTTGCTTCGCCGCCGGATAGGCGGGGGTCGGAAGGTCGATGCGAACGCGTGCGTCAGTGCCATTCACAAATGTATCACGAATCATCCGCAGGTCTCCCAGCGGCTTTTCGGTACACGGCTCAATCACGTTCGATACAAGAGTTTTGAGTTGTTCGGCGGTTGGCATAAAAGTGAATTATGTGATCCTGCAGAGGAAATGTACGAAGCAAGAGGCCTGTCTTTCAGGACTATTTCCTGCATCGTACGTCCGCAGAATCGCAGTTCAACCGTCGAGAGAACTCAAGTTTCTCTGATTCGCAGAAACAAGTCCGGTGTTAAGCCGGACGCACAAATCTCAAACGATCACCCTCGACCGTCCTGACGACGCCCAGCGTCCGATTTGAGATGTGTTCGGCAGTCTCCGCACCCACCAGCAGCAGAGTTTGCCCGCTTTGGGAGAACACGACATCGCCGTTTTGTTCGGTGTCCGGACGAAATTGCACGTGCCCGTCATGAACCGTAATCCTGACGGCGACACCCTTCGGCTGGCGCTTCAGTTTTCGCTTCAAACGTAACAGCGCTGTGTTTGTGACCTTGACCATAATAACTTCCCCCCGATCAACAGAATCCAACCGCAAGCTCTAACAGACTTGCAGTATATCCATGCTCACCGGGAAAGTGTATCAGATTCCGGCCCTAAAGGGCATCAAGCAACGCAGATCGACGACCAGTAGCTGATCCATGAGGCCGGGCATCATCTCGGTCACGCGCTTCGTTCACGGTCATCGACCGCCCGCCCAGCGAATTGCCGTTCAGTCTGGCAATCGCTTCTTCCGCGTCGTCCATACCAGGCATGTTCACGAATGCAAATCCACGCGGTGTGCCCGATCCACGCTCAGTCGCAATCCGCACGGAGTTCACGCGGCCATAGCGCTCAAACACATTTCGTACTTCAGACTCAGTCGTCTGAAATGAAAGGTTTCCCACAAAAATCGTAGTCATTCAACATTTCCTGCCCGGAAACGGGCACAACAACAAGTCAGTGGTGGACACACCC
>JAGQQS010000014.1 GCA_020426105.1 Planctomycetaceae bacterium | reverse complement strand
AGCCCCAGCCGCGTCGGAAATCGCAGGTGCACGGCAATCATGTTCGACGCCCCCCGGCGCTGCGGCGTCACAATGTAATGGACCGAAAATTCCTTATTGGGTTCAAGCTCAATCGTCTGCGGCAAGCGATCCACACTGCATAGTTCCCCGGGATCGTCGTGCAGACTCAACATCAGCCGCATGAAAGAACGGTTACGCACCACCAGTGTTGACGGATTGGCGGCACCGACGCTGAGTACTTCTGAAATCTCACGCCGCACTTCAATCTGATTCGGATCGGGACTGATGAGCAGATCGACACAGGCGACCGCGACCAGTACCAGATTGATCAGCAATGCCAGATCGGCAACCGTACGATTGACGCCGGAAAGCATCAACGGAATCGCCAGCACTGCAGCCAGGAGTACCAGTCGTCGAGTCGGGATCATGACCGAGGTGCCTCGACACTGTCCATGATCGCATGAATTGTTTCATCCGGCGTGCTGCCCTCCAGTTCCGCTTCCGGCCTGAGTCGCAGGCGATGCCGCAGAATCCACGGGGCAAGCTCCTTGATATCATCGGGCGTCACAAAATCACGCCCTCGGCAGGCAGCCAGCGTCCGCGCCGCCAGTAACATGTTCACTCCGGCGCGCGGACTGGGACCAATGGTCACTGACCCCCACGAACGCGACGCGTCCAGGATATCCACGATGTATTTAAGAATCTTCGGCTCGACAATGACCTGGCGGACCACCTGCTGTATCTGCAACACATTCTCGGCTTTCATGACCGGTTGCAGGTCGAAGCCGGAAAGGTGACGCGGGTCGCGGCCAGCAGCGTAGTGTCCCAGTATTTCGATCTCATCCGCAGGCGGCGGATAGTCCACCAGCAGTTTAAACATGAAGCGATCCACCTGAGCTTCCGGCAGCGGATAGGTCCCTTCGTGTTCAATGGGATTTTGTGTCGCGATTACCAGAAACGGACGCTGCAGAATGTGCGTTTTTCCATCCACACTGACCTGCGCTTCCTGCATCACTTCGAGTAATGCGGACTGGGTCTTGGGGGGTGAGCGATTGATTTCATCTGTCAGCAGAATATTCGTGAACACCGGCCCGGGATTGAAGCTGAATGCCTGTTGTTTGAGGTCATAAATGCTGTGTCCGGTCAGGTCCGAAGGCATCAGGTCCGGTGTAAACTGGACCCGACGGAACTGACACGCCACGGTCTTTGAAAGGACATTGACCAGCAGCGTCTTGCCCAAACCCGGAGGACCTTCAATCAACACACTCCCTTCGGCAAACAGTGCGATGACAGTCCCTTCAACAAGCTCAAGTTGCCCCACCACAACTTTGCCTACCTGCTCGACGACAGACTCAAACAGGCTTTTAACGTCACTGAGTTCCATTGGTAACCATCTAATCGGGAAGGAGGCCAAAACATGTCACCTCCAAACCAGTCAGAAGCGACATCGGCAGTTCGTTCGTAATCGCGGGGGGCCCGCCGTGGAAGTATACAGGATTGCAATCCGATCAGGAGTGTATCGGACACTGTTTTCAGCGTGAAGCAAGCGCTAACAACGGCTTTCAGACGGGGTTAGTCGCGGATTTCGGACAGGTCCTCCTTGCCAAGCTCATCTTTACCCACATTTCTTGA
>JAGQQS010000133.1 GCA_020426105.1 Planctomycetaceae bacterium | reverse complement strand
CAGTGCTTCAAAGCTGCACGATCTCTGTACTGTGCCGCGCCGACTGTTGCAGAACACAACATTGAATTGACTTTGCCCCCCGTTGCAAACGATAATTTAGTTTGAGATCACTCTGGTATGTTTTAATCATTCTTCCGTGAGTCATCGTGAAGACTGAACACTCCAATACTTTCAGCAGTTTCGGGCGATGCCCGGGAACTCTGCCGCGTCGCAGTTTCGTGAGATTCGGTGCGGCCGGGATGACTGTCCCGGAACTGCTCCGGTCCCAGGCATCCGTCGCAGGCCACTCGGCTTCAGTGGCGACGTCCAACAAATCAATGATCGTCCTCTGGTTGTGGGGCGGGCCGAGCCATCTGGAAACATTCGATCTGAAGCCTGATGCCCCGTCCGAGTATCGCGGTGAGTTTCGCCCGATCCACACGAGTGTCCCAGGGATTGAGATCAGCGAGCATTTACCCCGCATCGCATCGCTGGCCGACAGGTTCTCTCTGATTCGCTCATTGAGCCACGAAAGTCCAGGCCATGTCAACAGCACGCATACACTTGTCACCGGTTATCCGGGTGATTTGAACGAAATTCCTCCGTACCGCCCCAGTCATCCGAACGCATGGTCGGTAATTACAAGGCTACTGGGTGAAAAACGGCCAGGACTGCCGACACATGTCGCCAATCACGTGCGTTACGACGGGGCTGCCTATCTGGGGGGTGGTCTCGATCCGTTTCTCGTGCAGGGAGACCCTAACAGTCCTGACTTCAAAGTGCCGAATCTGAGTCCCAACGGAGTCACCAGTGATCGATTTTCGCATCGTCTGGATCTGCTGGCTCAACTGGATCATCTGCGACGTGACCTGGATCGGAGCGGCCAAATGTCCGCGATCGATCAGTTCAGCCACAAAGCAGCGTCGATGCTGACGAGTCACGCCGCGCGGGAGGCGTTCAATCTGGAAGCAGAAGATCGGACGACTCGAGATCGGTATGGTCGCAATCCGATCGGTCAACGCTGCCTGCTCGCCAGACGGCTTGTGGAGGCCGGTGTCCGCCTCGTGACCGTAGATTTCCCGTACGTGCCTGGCCAGAAGGCACGGAGTTGGGACGATCATGCCAGCGTCTGGAATATCTTTGAAGAAATGAAGCTCCGTCTTCCTGTATTGGATCAGGTGGTTTCAGCCCTGATCACGGATCTGGCAGATCGAGGCCTGGACAAGGATGTTCTGCTCCTCGTCATGGGTGAAATGTCTCACACGCCGCGCCTGTCAAACTTCAACGGACAGCCCGGACGTGATCACTGGGGCCGCGCCATGTCGGTCTTCCTGTCAGGCGGCGGACTCCGCATGGGACAGGTTGTGGGATCGACAAATGTTAAGGGCGAAGAACCCCAGAGTCGTCCGGTGACACCTAACGAATTTCTGGCAACTTTATACCAGGCAATGGGAGTCCCGCTGGATACGCAATTCCAGGATTTCTCCGGCCGTCCCATCCCGATCGTCCCCAATGGCCGACCCATCGCCGAGCTGTTCTGAACCCGAAGTGACGCCGTTTTTGGCGCACGTTTTGCCTGACTCGGCAATGTAACGCCACAAAGAACATTCGGTAGCAGCTTATTCGCTCAGGTTGAACAGCATGGCATCCAGATTCAGCAGCCCGCCCGCCTTGTCCGGGTTCGTAAACACGACAAACAGATCATGTTGACCACGGATGCCTGCCGATGGACTGCCTTCTGTGGCTGACACATTCTTATTCAGGTCACTGGATCGTTCGTAGAACTCTTCCCAATTGCCATTCACTTCCACATCGATCACGGCCAGCAGTGGACCGTCCGGTGCATCGACTCGCAGTTCGATAGCACCGCCAGCTCCCGCCGAGGCAACCTTCAACGTCACCGCCGCAATCTGGTCAAAGTTAATGTTGCGGAAGCGAAGTGAATGGCCATGGTTGACGGCCCCGACAAATCGTTGACCACTCGCATTTCCCGATTTCATCAGCTGTGGACCGTTAACTTCATCAGCCAACTCGGCTTCAACCAGTAAAGGCCGCAGGTAGGCACTCGCTGAAGCATTCAGAGCAGGCACGATTCCGGCCCCCAGATCCGTGTAGTTGACTTCCAGTCGATAGTGGCCGGGCATTGTCCCCTCTTCTGCGGAGACCGGTATTTCGCCGACGAATCCACTGAAGACGCGCACCAGTCCGGTGGGCTGTAGCCCATAGATCCAGCCCACCATTTCTCGCACTTCTTCGATCGAATGATGACCATGGGGAATCATGGGGATCTTTCCCCAAACTCCGGTAGAACCTTTCATCACGCGCTGCACAGAAGCTTCCAAAGCATCCGGTTTGTCCCGGTATTTGGTGGCGATTTCGATGAGTTGCGGTCCAACGCGTTTCTGATCGACCGCATGGCAGTTGAAACAGTCACTGCTTTTCATGCGTTTGAGTCCCGGGGGATCATTGATACCGCTGTCCGATCTGGCCCCCTGCAGGGAAAACGCATCCGGGGAATGCATCGCATTCAGCACGACACGTCCAGGAGAATCGCGATCAATAATTTCAGCCTCACCGCGATCGAAAGCTGCATCATCGTTCGTCCCGTCTTCCGCATCGCGTACCATCACTTCATACTGGATCGGCCTGCCCCCGACAAAAAAATCGCCGGAGCGCGGTCTTACAAACTCAATCTCGGGCCGAGCATTCCCGGCCAGAACGGGAACCGCCGCCGTCTGAAATGCTCCAGATGGATCCGTGACGACAAGTTCGACGTTGTAGATTCCCGGATGCTCGATAGTGATCGAGGCGTTTGGTTCATTCGCGACGACGGCAGGAACGGCCCCGGGATCCAGCGTATTGATCAACCGCCATTCATATTTCAACGGGTCACCATCTTTGTCGAAACTGCCTTCACTCGACAAGCTGACCGTCAGCGGATGTTTGCCAATGTTGTTCTCCGCTTTTGCAATGGCGACCGGAGATCGATTGCCTCGGATGTAATCAATCCGTATCAGTCGTGCGTTCTGGTTTACGCCCCAGGTTTCACCATACTCCAGCATGTAAAGTGTCCCGTTCGCCGCAAAACTCATGTCAATAGGTCTGGAAAAATTGTACTGAGGCATAAACGGTTCAATTCTTGAGACCTGATAGTCGTGGTCCAGATGCACCAGTTTGATCCAGTGCCGGGACCATTCGTAAATGAACAGCACTTTATCCAGTGCGGCAGGAAACTTTGTGTCAGAGTTCAGAGACGGATCAAAGTGATAAATGGGGCCAGCGCAGGCCGTGCGACCACCACTTGCCAGTTCAGGAAACGTTTCCGTTGCCGCCGACGGGTAGTAAATCAACGCGGGCTGGGCAGGCGGGAGTTCACGAAGGCCGGTATTATTCACCGATTCGTTGATCGGTCGCTGAGCATCAAACAAAGGACCGATTTCTCCGGTCTCGAAGTTCACATCCGCATACGGCTGATTGTTCGCATTGAAATAGGGCCAGCCAAAGAATCCGGCTTTTCGCGCCTGATTAATCTCATCGTGACCGCGAGGACCACGTTCGCTGTTTCCGCCCGCATCGGGGCCTACGTCACCCCAGTATAAGAATCCAGTCTGCTGATCGACCGAAATTCGCCACGGATTGCGACAGCCCATCACGTAAATTTCCGGTAACCCCTCGGAGCCGTCTTTCGCAAACAAATTGCCGTCAGGAATTTCATAGGTGCCGTCCGGCAATGGTCGAATCCTCAAAATCTTTCCATTGCCACTGCGGGAATTGGCGGACGTTCGCTGAGCATCCCAGGGCTCGCGCCCCGGCCGTTCATCAATCGGCGCATAACCTTTTGAATCATCAAACGGGTTCGTGTTGTCTCCCGTCGAAAAATAAAGGTCCCCGTTCGGGCCGAATTGCAGCGCTCCGGCGTGGTGACAACACTGCTTTCGCTGTTCCTCATACTTAAACAGCAGCTTTTCAGTCTTTGGATCGAGTAACCCATCGACGAGGGTAAATCTGCTCACGTGCTGTCCAATGAAATCGGGGGGAGAATACTGCACGTAGATCCAATGGTTCTCCGCGAAATTCGGATCCAGAGCCATCCCGATCAGGCCGTTTTCCTGCTCAGTAGTCACTGTCAATTTTCCGATTGCACGAACAATTCCCGTGCCCGGATCGATGGCCTTCAAGTCGCCTTCGAGCTCAATGAAATAGACAGTGCCATCCGGGGCGACCTCCAGTTCCATCGGACGCAGCAGTCCATCTGCCAGAACCGTCGCTTCAAAACGATTCGGGTCGTACGACGGCTCTTCTGTCGCGCCGGCAGCCGAGATGAGAAAGACACAGTGGGCAACGCAGACCGTCAACGAGGCAGCAGTCAGTCGATTCATCGATATAACTCAACGGGAAAGATACAGAGGAAGGTTCGCGTGGGCGCACCCGGCGAATGCAGGTGGGAATGTGACTGAGCGGGGAATCTGCCGCGCCGACATTGCTGGCCATGTCGCGCGCGTGACGGATCGCCGCGCCAATCGCCCCGAAGATTATCGAGACCCACGTGTGGATGCCACCACTTCCGGCACATTTTGCCAAATGATGCCTGAGCCGCAGAAAAACGCTCCTCAAAATGCGCCGGGACAGACGGATTCGTAAAGATTTTCAATTTGAACTCACCTGTTTCTTAACGCGAATGTGTTGAAAGTTCGAATTGCGCTTTTGCGACTTTGAATGCCATCATGCGAACGCTCGGAGCCATCATTCCGTTCTCAAACTCAATTCAACACCTGTCGGAGCCAGCGCAACATGCATTTCCGTCAACTGGGCCGATCTCAATATTCGGTTTCTTCCGTCGCTCTGGGCTGCTGGCCGATTGCAGGCATCACCACGTTAAACGCCACGCGCGAAGAAAGTCTGGCGACGCTGCGAGCCGCCGTTGAGGCGGGCATCAATTTCATGGACACCGCCTACGCGTATGGTATCCACGGTGAAAGTGAACAAATGATCGGCGAAGTCATCCGCGACTGCCGCGATCAGATTGTCGTTGCTACCAAGGGAGGTATTCATCGCGTGGGCCGAGGTCAGGAGTATGATGCACGACCGGAAACTCTGCGGCGTCAGTGTGATGAGTCACTCCAGCGATTGGGGACCGACCGTATCGATTTATACTATCTGCACGCACCGGACCCGCAAACGCCGATCACCGACAGCGCTGGCGCCATTGCGGAATTGATTCAGGCGGGCAAAGTTGTGTTAGCGGGAGCATCCAATCTGAATCTGCACCAACTGCAGCAATTTCATGAAGTGTGCCCGATCTCTGCCGTGCAGCCTCACTACAATTTACTGCAGCGGGAAATTGAGACGGAGCTTGTTCCGTGGTGTCTGAATCTCGGAGTTTCCATTTGTGTGTACTGGCCGCTGATGAAGGGATTTCTGGCTGGTAAACTACAACGCGACCACCAGTTCGAAGCCGGGGACGGCCGCGCGAAATATCCGATGTTTCAGGGCGATGAGTGGCATAGAAATCACGACTTCCTGGACGAATTGCGCATCATCGCGAAAGATCTGAATGTCAGCGTGGCGCAACTGGCCATTGCGTGGACGATTCACCAGCCCGGCATCACCGCAGCGCTGTGCGGCGCCAAACGGGACTGGCAGATTCAGGAAACTGCCGCCGCGATGCATGTCCATCTGACGGAAGATATTCTGTCGCAGATCAACGCCGCTGTGACTCGCAGAGGTTCCATCGTTTCACGGGCTGCCGTTTAGCGCTCTGTCAGGATTAAACACAGGTGATGCGTCCTGGCACAGCGGGCAGAAACCAATGACACTGTCAAAATGCTCCAGACGCGCAACGTGGACTATCCGTCGACGGTAGATTTTTGTAAACGCTGTTCGTCAGAGTTGGCAGGGAAAACATTCGTGCCACCGACCAACGACCTTGTGATTCGATTCTGTGTTCCGCCTTCGAATTCCGGATCGATGGCGGGTGGCACAATTTGCGAGCAATCAGTTCCAGAAACAACTCGCGTTCCTCACTGCAAACGCAGCGACAGCATGTAGCCCCATGTTGCAGCCTGGGGATTGAATTCGATCAATACGGCCCGCGAATGTGCTGTGCCACTTTGGAGTAATAGTATTCAGTAAGACGACGATGCAGCTCGTCGCTGAGTGGTGGCAGGTCGCTGACGGCGACATTGCTGATGACCTGATCGGGTGATGATGCGCCAGGGATGATCGTGGTGACGGCGTCATGGTCGAGAATCCAGCGCAGTGCGGCCTGAGCTATCGTCATCTCCTGCGGCAACATCGCGCGGATTTCATCGGCCAGTTCGACGCCTGTTTCAAACGGTATTCCGGCAAATGTCTCACCAACGTTGAAGCACTGTCCGTCTCGGTTGTAGTTGCGGTGGTCACCTTCCGTAAACGTTGTCTGTTTCATATACCTGCCAGAGAGCAGTCCGCTCGCCAACGGCAGCCGTACAATGATACTGACGCCGGCTGCCTGAGCCTGCGGAAACAAATCTGTGACCAGCTTCTGCCGAAACAGATTAAAAATGACCTGCAGTGATGCGATGCCGGTCTGTCTGAGGCAAAGCAGACCTTCTTCGACCGATTCAACCGACGCGCCAAATTCCCGTATGGCTCCTTCGGCCTTGAGTGACCGCAGCCAGTCGAACACAGCCCCTTCACGAAGGGCCGCGATCGGAATGCAATGCAACTGCAGGCAGTCGAGCACATCGACACGCAGACGCCGCCGAGCCGCATCAACCGCCGTTCGCATCGAGGCTTCGGTGAACTTATCCGGAAACACGCTGCCGTCGCGACCGTACTTCGTGACGACTCGAATGGGGCTACCCGAATGAGTTGCCAGAAAGTTTCCGATCAGCGATTCACTGCGACCACCGCCGTAAACGTCAGCGGTATCGAACAAATTGACGCCGCCTTCAACAGCGGCGGCCATGATCGACAGCGCCTGCGAATCTGACATGGGGCCAAAGTCACCACCGAACTGCCAACAACCGAGCCCCACTTCACTGACTGGTTGACTGAGTGTTCCAAAAGTTCTGAGTTTCATCAGTGACTCACCAAAAAATGCGTTCGATCGTTCCACGAACTTTGGTACAGAGAGGGCAATCAATCCGCTGGCAAATAGTGACGAGGAGTGACGACACCGCAGATCGGTCGTTGTCGAAGGGACCCTCGACGGCGCCTGCAGTCGCCATACATGCCGCGTCGTCCGTCATCGATGGGATGGCCCGTCTCTGCTTCAATTTCTGCCGGAATTGCAACCACAAACGTCGCGGCTCACGCAGGTTTTGTCTGGAGAGCTTCCCGTAAAAATTATCGATCGCTCACCTGACGGCAGACGACCAACATTACCGCAATTTCTGACTCACTCCTGATTTTGCGGCCTCGTACAGCGCGAGGATGATCTCCACGCTTTTACGTCCTTCCGCGCCGTCGACTTTTGCAGGACGGCCAGTCTGAATGGATTCTACAAAATCCTGCAACTGCAATTGATGACCAACGAACGAAATCGCCTTCGGATCAGAGGCGCCGCCCGATGTGGCCGAGTTAGCCCCCAGCGTTGATCGAATTCGATCGTCCTCAGGATGTTCTTCCGCGAACTCCCATCGCAGGATCGAGTCCTGTTCAATGATCACAGTACCGCGGCTGCCATGGATCTCAGTTTTTTTCAGGAGTCCGGGCCAGGCTGCGGTCGAAGCTTCCATCACGCCAATGGCACCGTTGACGAACTTTAAGCACGCAACACCTGTGTCCTCAACTTCAATCCGTTCGTGCGACAAGGTTGCCGTAAAGCCGGCAATCTCAGAAACGTCACCCATCAGCCAGCACAACAGATCAACATTATGAATGGCCTGATTCATGAAAGCACCCCCGCCATCCAGAGCCCATGTACCGCGCCAGCCTCCGCCGTCATAGTACTCCTGGGTCCGCCACCATTTGACGTAAGTATCACCCAGCGTGAGTCTCCCGAATCGTCCGGCGGCGATGGCGTCCTTCAGGGCCATGTTGGCCGGGCTGAAGCGTGACGGAAAGATGGTGCACAACTTCACACTGTTCTGTTCGCAGGCATTGATGATATCGTCACAACGCTGCAGCGTGATTTCCAGGGGCTTTTCCACCACGACGTGCCGACCAGCCCTGGCGGCGGCGATGGCTGGATCCCGATGGGCGCCACTGGGCGTGCAGATCGTCACGATGTGAATTTCGGAGTCGGCCAGAAGTTCATCCAGGGTGTGATACGCTTTACAGCCATACTCATCCGCAAATGCCCGTGCCTTATCAACATTTTGATTGAAACAGCCGACGACTCGTCCACCCGGCATGGCCTGAATGGCCTTCGCGTGGAAGTGTGCAATCATTCCCGTTCCAATAATTCCAAATCCGGTATTCATGAGCGCTTTATTCTTACTTGCGGGCAGCGATGGTCGCCAGTGACGACTGAACCATGCGGCGAGACTGCATCGTTCGCTGGATGGCATTTCGGAACGCACCAGCGTCACAGACGCCGGACAGTCTCAGAATTGTCTTGCCATTGGCGGCTTTCAGGCAGATGTCGGCAGCACGGAAGAACTTTTGACCTGGGAGTTCATCCAGCTCCACATCCGCGATTTCGTTCAGATCCACGACGGCAATGCGTCTGGTCCCGAGTGAAGCCCAGACCTGAACACTGCGATTGGTCAGGATGTAACGCGCACCAAATGGTCTGTTCCACAGAAACAGCAACATGCCCAGCGGAGCCAGCGGCAGTCCAAACAGGAGGGATGACAGTTTTACTCCGAAAATTCGAATCGGAATACAACCCATGATCTGGCCAATCAGACGTCCAACGCCTGTTGATGCCACAGACGGGAACTCCGTCATGATCCGAGATTCCAATGTTGGACTAACACCCGCAATTGCCTGAACTGTCATAATTCATCCGCCTGGTGAAGAGATCTCGCCGTAGAAGCCAGTCGCTGGCGAATCATACCAATTCCATCTGCTGCGACATTTCAAAAGGTACCACCCCGGCCGGACTATTTCCATTCCAGCGAAATTTTGCCGCGATGAATTCGTTCCATTGAGAAGCCCGGCGGCCGAAGGGAACTCTTCAGGTCCTGCGGCGGCGTGCTGAAGTCATGTTAACCCGCTGCGTCAGCGAGGGGGGCTTCATAAAAGCGTACGGCAGATTATGCCTGACTCACATCCCGGATTCCGCGGCGTCATTCCGCCTGATGATCCCTGCCAGCTGCTGATCAATGGCCCGCTGCGTGATTTTTCGGAATTCGCCGTCCATCAGGGAATCGGTCAGCGCACCGGGACGCCCTTCCTGAACCCGCTCCAGTTCTCCCGCCAGCCGTTGCATCCACTCGGGTGGCTCGATTCCGGAACCAATTCGCTTGCTCATAAAATCGGCGATTTCCGTTCTGAGAGCCGCAAAGTTGACCTCCACGTCGGCCTGCGTTTGTCCCGGAATTCCGGGGCAGGCTCTTGAGACCAGAGCGGCCATGCGATTCTGAGCCAGCGCTCCGATAATGCACTCCCCGACATGATCATGCAGCGCCGGCAGCCGCACCCCGTATTCAGTCTCCAGCTGCTCCAGCTCTTCCACAAACGAACTGGCGATTCCCTTCGATTCATCATCAACAAATTTTTCCACCGCAGCAGCAAGTTCCAGATCACCACTCCGGACCATGGTCTCATGTGCGACCTGCCAGGGGATCGTGTTCCATTCGAACCGATCGTACAATGCTTCCAGCCGCAGAAAATCGAGCAGGCAGTACAGCCGGTTGCCGTAGTCAGAATGCGTCGTCGTCGTATTGTATTCCA
>JAGQQS010000132.1 GCA_020426105.1 Planctomycetaceae bacterium | reverse complement strand
CGCTCCGCTCGGTCCGGCCTACATCCATCGGACCACTGTTGACAGACTTCTAGTTGGTAGAGGCAGGCCACAGCACAACGTGACCTTTCTCATCAGCCGTGAGGATTTGTCCCACAGGCGACACGTCCACAGCTGTGATGACAGCGGTGTGGGGCTCCGGTGCGGCTGCGGTACCGTTATCGAGTTTCATGTCCCCGATGACGCGATTCAGGGATCGCACTGATCCATCAGTTGAAAGCACCAGCGGCCAGCGAATCAGGCGACTGTCGATGCCGCCCGTAATGACTTCATTTCGCTTATCGTCAATTGCGATTGCGGTGATACCTTTACGCTGGATACCCAGAGTCTCAACAAGATGCACCTGATCCGGATTATCGATTGTGGCGATGATTCGAGGTGCCTGATCGGAAATATCCCAAATGGCCGCAAAACTGAGCATCCTGCCATTGTCTTCGTTCCAAGCCACACCTCCGGCGGCCAGCCAGGGGTGTTGTTCGGAATAGTGGAGCTGGTTAAATCGACACTGGAGTCCCTCGGGCAAGGGCAGTTCAATACGTTCAGGCGTATTGTTATTCAACGTCCACAATGAAATGACACCGGATTGCAGGGTTGCCAGTGATTTCCCATCCGGGTTCCACGCGACGACATTCCCGGCTTCCAGTTCTGGCATCCAATCCGGCGGTCCAAACGGATTGGGAACAGGATCGCACAAGTGGGTCAGTAATTTTGGAGACGCGGGATCCCAGAGCCAGAGCGCCAGAATGCCCTGATGATCGATGGTTGCCAGCCTCAGATCAGCTGTCACTGGGGAAAAAGCAACATCTGCCAGTGGACTATTGTGCGGAGCACCGACGGGCAGGCGGTACATGGTGCTTCCATGATTTGGACTTTGCTCATCGGCATCAAACAGACGCAGCGTTTCACTGGCCGTAGCCACGTATTTCTCGTTGGAGGAATATGAAGCGGTGACCGCATAGCGGGCATGCGATCGGAACTCTGCCACGTGCTCACCCCTTCCACCGTCCTGTGGCAGGGTCCACATGTGCATCACGCGTCCGTCAAATGTCGCAATCCGGTCTGATTGTCCGTCCGCCGAGGGAGCGAACGCGCCACGAATCGGACTGGCTCCCCGCAGATTGTAACTGGAGCCGGGATCAAGTTTTTCCCCTTCAGTCCTGGCAATTTCGAACTTCCGCAGCAGCTTCCAGTCGGTTGTTTCGAAGATGGCGATGACTCCGTTATGAATCAGCATCAGCTCACGGCCGTCAGGCGACCACGAAACGTCATGCCGAAAAGCAAGGTCCTTGTCCTTGTCCGGTATGGCAATCGGTTGACTCAGCAGAGAGCGAGTCCCGTCGGCGGACCAGATGGTAAAGTTTAACTCTCCCGACTTCGATCCTTTCAGGCGGGAAACTTCCGACGTCGCAAACCGGGAAAGGTCAGGTGAGGGACGCAAGCGCACAATAAAGTCGGGATCCTGGCGGTTATTTGCATCACCACTTCTCTTAATCGGCTCGGCGGTAATTTCGTTACCGCTGATCGTCGATCGGAAGACTTTGCCGTCATATCCTGAACTCACGAACGTCGATTCGGACTCAAAGAAGATTCCGGAAACCTGATCTCGGTTATGTTGTCCGTCTGCTTCTGCTACCACACTGTTGTCTTCGATATTCCAGACGACCATCTTGCCACGTCGACCGGCGGTAATGGCGCGTTTCGAAGCCGGCGAAAGCGCAACGGCCGTGATTGCAAATCCGGGGTGTTTATCCCTGAACTCGCGAAAAGGAGCCGGGCTGGTTGACTGGAGCACATCCTCAGTACGCCACAGAACTCCTTTGTGCAGCAGTTCAGCATCCTTGATGTCGCCCTGAGGATTGGTTGTGGTAGCGCCGCCGGCAAGAATCAAAGTCCCGTCGGCCGACACGGCAAATTCACTGAACGAATACTCTGAGAGCAACCGGGATCGCTCGAAACCAGCGCCGTTATCGTCCGGCACTGCGTCCCAGACGGAGATCGAACCGAAATAGTCCGCACTGAGCAGCAGATCGCCCTTCGGTGGAATAAATCGAATGGCCGAGATTTCAGAGACATGGCCCTCCAGAAACATATTTCGGGAAGGGTCAAACAGCAGATCTTTACGACCCAGCATACTGGCCGTCATGATTTCTTTACCGGTTTCACTGTCAAATGCATGCGCGGCCAGATCATCCGCACCGATGAGAAACCGTTTGGCATCCGGACTGAATCTGGCGGAATAGATCGCCTGCCCCTGCGTGATCTGATGCGTTTGCCGGTCAGCGGGAGGCTGCGCGGCAGGCCCGGCGACAGGTATGTAGGCGGCAGACCTGAGCAATTTTGACGCGTCGGTGTATGAAGATCTCCCGCGGGTGCGCTCCGGCGAAACAGCGGCAGTGAGTGGCGAACGCTTCAGCGGGATCAGCGCGGCGGTTGAATCCGGCTCGAGTTCGAATACCTTTCGAATCTCCTGCATCTGTCGGGTCAGATCGTAATAAGTCGAGATCTGCCAGGTACGAATGGACGCATCAGCGCTCACGGTCAGCAGGCGATCTGCATCACCTGCAGCAAATCTGAGAGCTTCAACCTCTTTTGCGTGGCCCCGGAGACACGCAGCGATGCCGCCTCTTTTAGGGCTGTGCTTAAACAGACCTTTCGACGGACTGGCCTGATAATTCTGCCCGTCGAGATCCCATAATTGCACGTAGCGGTTTCCATGCCCGGTCGCGATGCGTTTTCGATTCTCTGAAAACTGCACATCGATCACTTTGTAAGTTGCTTTCAGCATTTCATAGCTGGCAGATGATTCACTGGGATTGGCAAAAGAAAACTGATTGGGTGGAGCATCAGGGATCCGATGGAGAAATACGACTTTGTCCGAATAAGTCATCGCTAATCGCTTGCTGTCCGAATCCACAAAGAGCTTCTCCGGCTGGTCCGGAGACTGCGACAGCCCGTCAATTTTGAATGGCTTCAATTGCGGTGCACTTTTTGCCAGGTGATCGAACGAAGGAATACCGTCACTGGACCATGAGATTCGATATTCGAAGCACGGCTCAGAAACGAACTGCGCGATCAGCGCGGTTTGGTCTGGTAACAGGACGACGTCGCGGATGCGAAAATCTTTCGCCGCATTCCCCAACGGCTGTTGCAGCAGTCTTCGGGCAGCCCCCGACTCAAGCGAATAGATTTCAACGGTAGCCTGTTTGTCGCTCCCCACAAAGTACACACGCCGGCTGTCCGGCGAGAAAAATGTCCAGCCTATAGAGAATGACGCTGTGCCTTGAGCGGGATTCAGATTCACTTGCTGGTAATGATCCTGCTGCAGTTGCCAGAGCTGTTTCTCGGAACCTGCAGTCAGACAGAAGCAGCGACCGTCGTCAGAAACAGTGACTTTCGCAGACCCTTTCAAAGTTATCGGAATCCGCAGCGGTTCCGGACTGCTGCCATGCAGACCATTTTCATTCCGGTACACTGACACCGATTTTTCGCGTCCACCGTAGTAGACAACAACCGTTGTTCCATCCGCACTGATCGATGCGGAATTGGGAGAATCCTTCAGCTGAATTCTGGCATTGCCTCCATTCCGGATTGCCTCATCGATCGTTTTTTTAAGGGACACTTCTTTTTGTTTAAGCAGCGGATTGGCGGCAGCCTTGTTCAGTGCCTCTTCAGCGAACCGAATTACGGAATCGAAATCGCCAAGTTGTTCAGCAGCTTCGATTTTCTTAGTGAACCCTTCGTTTTCTGATTGAAATTTTTCACTGAGTGCCTTTTCAGCTTCGGCTCTGGCCGCAGCCGCCTCCACCTTCGCGGTCTCGGCCTCATCGACGGCCGTTCTGGCCTCGGCAGCTGCCCTGGTGGCTGCAGCCTCAGCGACCTGAGCTTCTTCTTTAGACTTACTGGCCTGCCTCGACGCTTCTTCCGCTTCGGATTTAGCCAGCGCGGCGATCTGAGCAGCTTTCTCGACTTCCAGCCGGGCGTCCAGCTTCGCCTTTTCCCCCTGCTTTATTGCGATTTCGGCATCCAATGTTGCTTTGGACGCCGCGGCTGTTGCGATCTCGGCGCTGTGGGTGGCGTCTTCCGCTTTCAACTTCTCTACGTTCACCTTTTCCCGGACGTCTGCCAATTCACCATTTGCGGCAACGAGCTTTGAATATGCCAACAGACTCACCATCAACAGAGAAACAGCAGCCACTGTCATCACTCCCCATGTTCCGCGCACGATTTTGCGGATCAGACGTGTCTTTTTGAGTTTTGCAATTACAGGAAGAAAAGCCGGATCGGAATGTGATGAAACGACCTGGAGTCCGAGGTCGATATCTCCCTTCTTCTGCGCTAGCTTAGCATACGCGAGGCGGGCGTTTCGATCTCCGACGATTGCGCGTCGGTTTTCCGGCCATTTCAGCAGGGCTTCGCTGTAAAGCGCTACCGCACTTTGGTAAGCCGTATAATCGCCAGTATGCTGCGAATCGATTGATTTCATCAGTTCTTCCGCACGCCCGGTGATCCGGTATTCCCGAATCGCCTCCTGCAGGGCTTCGACCGTAGGAAAGCGATCCTCCGGTTGCGTCGACATGGCTTTGAGAGCGATTCGCATTAACTCGCCCTGGTGAACCACGTTTTGTTCGATTTCGTTATACATGACCGCGCGATAGACCGCATCGAACTGCTCGCCTGGATCCGTAATATGCCAGATATTGTGGAGCAAATGGGGCGGGAATCCTTCGAGGATTTCGTAGAGAATTGCACCCAGCAGATAGATGTCGCTGTGCGGCCCGACGCGGCTCAAATCTTCATCCAGCAACTCCGGGGCCATGTACACCGGCGTCCCGGCCCCTCCACGAAAATCCACCACAACACTGCGTCGTTTTTCGAAACGCTCCGTCGTAATCGCCAGTCCCCAGTCAAGGACAACCACTTCCCCGTAATCACCTACGATGACATTCTCGGGTTTCAAGTCCCGATTGATCACGCCTCGCGAATGCGCATAGGCCACGGCATCACAGAGCTTCAGATAGATATCCAGATTTTCTTCCTGACTCCGCTCACGGAGTACTTTGTTCCAGGAAACACCCGTGACGCGCTTCATCGAGTAAAAGAGTTTACCATCGTGGGTGCGGCCGAGATCATGGATCGGCACGATATTCGGATGAACGAGGTTGGCCGTCACGACGGCCTCAGATACAAACATCGCCTGATCATGCTGCGCCTGTTTGGAGTTTGGCTTCAGTGTCTTGATGGCGAGTTCCCGATTGAGCGACAGTTGCCGAGCGCGATAGACGATCCCCATGTTGCCGGCACCGAGTTCACCGAGAATATCGTATTCCGGGGCGTCGTCATCCACAGCCAAAGCAGACTGAAGACCGGTCGCTGTTTCACCTTTAGCGGGGATCGGATTCACGATTCCGGAAATCTGGCCCTGGACATCGCGACGGTGGATCCTCAAATCCCAGGTGCTTTTGCCGATCGGCTGGCCGTCTCCTGCTCTCTGATTCAGGATCAACGTTTTTTCGGATTCTGTGATGGAGCGTACCCGCGACGCCTGAGGCTGCTGCGGCGTTTGGCCCGCTTCCTCCGCAATTAGATGTTGAAGCATGGCAGGGTCTGCTCGCCGAGTCTGACTGACGGCTTCAAAACTGGCTTGCGACGGCAGATCCTTTCGCATTTGCCGTGAATGATCCGCCTGCTGATGAATGGGCGCTGCGAAACGGGTTCCATGTGCCGGTAAATCCCGATCGGTCGAGTGGCCGGTTACCGTGGCTGCGAGGGCGGCAGCATCAGCCGGACGTTTTGCCGATTCGGAGGAATTTCCGAATGCCGCCATTTGAGTTCCAAAAGTTGGTCGCCCCTGATCGGGATTCTGGTCACGGCCTGCGGGGTTCTTTCGCGTCATGAGAGACGTCTCGCAATCTTTAACTTAATGTTTGTACGTGCTGGCACGACGAGGCTGCGGACCCGCCAGCGCGGTGCGGTCTCGAAACATGCGCGTTCCGTCGAAATCCGCCGACAGCTGGAAGTCCAGAAGATGATTCCAAAGACCAATCGCCTGCCTGCCGGGATTCCTGTCTCGCACCCTGAATGGTACCGGATGATAACCTGAACAATCCAGCGCATTGAATGAAACAATACTGATTCACGCCACTTCGCGGAATTGCAGCGAAAATGGGCTGACAGTGCCGATTGCCCGCCACGTCCGATGAGCAGGAATATCGAATTGATACGCCTTCACCTGGCTCGTCTCCCCGATTTCCGGTTACGCCAGCCGCTGAAAAACAGGGGGGAGGAACCAATCGTACGCAGCACGCTGAAGTTACGGCCGTTTGGGGATTGGTTCCTGCCCCCATTTCTGAGCCTTAACGGAGTACTAACTCAGCAGTGATGTGATGACAGCGATCGTCAGTAAAACGGCACCGGCGGCCCGGCAGATCATAACGGATCGGCTGGCAAATTGTTCGCCACCCTCGAAAAATCGCGCCAATAGCCAGGCGAACGCAATGGCCCACAGGCCGCGGAGGGAATATACGATATTGACGCGAGTCGCATCGCCGAATTGCGATAACGCAATCGTCATCCCCATGGATTGGAGCGGCATGAGTATCGTGGCGAATAGCATCGGCTGTATGGCGCGGACAGCTGTCAGTCTCCGGGGAGTATCAACCCAGGGCAGCAGCACGCACGAAAACAGGGCTGCAGAAACAAACATCGCGGGTAAAAACCTGAGCGCCCCGGCCGGTACTCCCCAGCGTTGCAGACAGACATCAAACAGTGACATGCAACTCGCCGCAGCTAATGCGAGCAGAACAGTCAGCAGGATTTTCTTTTTCTCTGTGTGGTGCGTCGGTCCACCGCCCGACTGCACAAGAACAATTCCCAGCGTGGCCACGATCGCCGCGATCCATACGGCGGTGGTTATGCTTTGACCTGTCAACAACGACGTCAGGCCCGCAACCATCAGGATTTTGACACCGAACACGGGTGTGGCTACTGAAACGTCACCGTGTCGAAAAGCCATGTAAGTGAAACACTGACCCGAGAAAAAAAGCAGGCCGATGGCAACAGCTTTCCACCATTCGGTCGGGGGAATCACATCCCACCGATAGATTCCGACCGCCAGCCAGATCAGTCCAAGCCACAAGTTGCCATAGAACGTGCCTGTCCATGCGCTCGCTCCACGGCCGATTGCTTTCCGCGCAAACATCATTCCGAATACGAATGTAATGCTGGAAAAAAGCGGAAACAGGAGGTGGAGGTTCAAGCGACGAGCCCCCGACGAGCCGACCACAAACGCCTGCCAGTGGGCAAGGTTCTGTCCTGAATGCTCGGCCAGGATCCAGTTGGACCAGGTGTGCTAAACATTATTCTGCTACACCAGTTCCGGCATCACTTTGCCGCCCTCTTCAACAAGGTATTGCGGGCGGCCGTTGTTGTCGGCGATCGTCGTCTGATCAATATTGATCCCCAGATGATGAAACAGGGTTGCGTAAACGTCACCAAAGGTCACAGGGCGGGCAACTGCTTCGCCGGCGATGCGGTCCGTTGCGCCAATCACCTGCCCGTGTCGCATGCCTCCGCCGGCCATAAGCGCACAATTGACCTGTGGCCAGTGGTCGCGGCCAACGATGTTGCTGATTTTGGGTGTTCGGCCAAACTCGCCCCAGATGACGACCGCGCAGTCTTCCGCCAGTCCTCGTTCATGCAGATCCTCAATTAATGCACTTACACACTGGTCGAATACCGGAAAATCCTCCCGCTCTCGCACGAAGATCGAGTTATTGGCGCGTCCTTCTGTGTTCGTTCCGCCGTGCCAGTCCCATTTGCTGTAGTTCAATGTCACGACACGCACCCCTGCTTCAATCAGGCGACGCGCCATCAGCAGACTTTGAGGCACTCGCGGTGCTCCGTTACCGTCCATAAATACAGTCGGGTCCCCCTTGCCGTAACGCTGGACAACTCTCGGATCTTCTCGGGACAAATCCAGTGCTTCGGCCAGTCGGGACGACGTCAGCAGCCCCATCGCCTGCTCCGTAAATGTGTCCATTCCCGTCATTGTCATGGACGAATCAATATCGCGCCGCAACTGGTCAACGCTTCTGAGCAACGCCTGTCGGTCCGCCAGACGTTCCAAAGAAACACCGTTCAGAACCATGTCGTCCTTTGTCGATCCCATCGGACGAAACGGCGCCTGTGCCGTGCCCAGAAATCCGGGTCCGGGTTCATTGTAAGGACCATGCGTGCAGGGATAACACAGGCTGACATACGGAGGAGCGGTGCGAATCGCCGGACCGGCAATTCGCGAAACCAGCGATCCGAATTGCGGCCAGCCTCCGGATGGTTTTGGTTCCTTTGGATTCCGACCGTTAAAAACCTGAATCGCATCGTGGTCCGCCTGATTGCCGACCAGCGACCGAATAATCGTGAACCTGTCGGCGATCCCGGCCAGCAATGGAAACGCCTCGCAGATTTCCATTCCCGGTACGTTCGTCGCAATCGGCCGCCACGGCCCCGCAATCTCGCGCGGTGCTTCCGGCTTCAGATCAAACATGTCCTGATGCGGTGGGCCCCCTACCAGATAGATCATGATGATCGATTTATGCGACTTTCGATTGCCACTCGCTTCGTCCGCTTTCAGGATTGATGGCAAAGTCCATCCACCGGCCGAACCGATCGCGGCAAGCGTGCCGATGTTTAGAATACTGCGGCGTGAAATCCCGTCACAAAATCGGCTGCTTCGATCGCTTGATCCGCTGACGCTTAACATTCCGAGTACTCCCGGGAATCATAAATCAGAATTGAGCTGAACTCAGAACCCCAAACAAAACCTCCGCGGCTCACGCAGGTTTTGTCAGGGTTCCTAAAATCTTCAGCTTCGTTGACTTAATTGTCGCTGATTGAGTGTAGCCGAATATACAGACTTGCCCGCGATAATTCTCTTTCTCGTTCAGCGGTATTGTCAGGCAACCGGTACGCCGGTTCACCTCAGGCAATGCGGGATCGCCCCAATCCGAACCGGATCCTCCACCATTCTTTCCGGGTATTTGGTTGGCTCCATCTTTCTGATGCCCGTGCCAACTCCAGTGATCACCAGCATTAACAGGTTTCTGACCAGAGATTCACAAATCGCACGCGTTCAATCTCTTCCGCAAGGTCTGGGAAGTGTCGATCAATGAAACCACGATCGGCGAGTTCGCGATGGTTCCGTGAGTCTCCGGGAGGGTCGATTGATTTCATCACAACCATTTCTTCAGCGGCGTACATCTGGCTGAATGCAGCGGCCAGAGCATCTGATGTGACTTCCCAGGTTTCCGGCAGTCCCATATTGGGAAATCCGCGGGCAAAGCAGATGCCTGGCTGAACAATCGCAACGATCGGCCTTGCGCCGTCATTCGCGGCCCCGGTGAACGCTCGCTGAAGGTCATCAACTGTTTCGTAAAGATCGACTTCGCCGAGTATCTGCTGCGCCAGCCTGGCCGTGTGTCGCATCAGATCGATGCAAACCCAGTGCGCGAAATCTTCCGGCAGCGCATTGACTGCGTGGATATTGCGAACCGCATCCACGATCGCACCACCACCAACCACGATCAGGGTCAATGGGTGTGGATTTTGCTGACACCACTTTTGAAACTTCTCTTTCAGCTGTGGCATCAATAACAGGCTGCCGCCCAGTTTGATCACTCGCACCCGTTTCATGTTCGAGTCCACCATTTTTCGAGCATCTGACGATTCATTAATTGACACCGACTTCCCACTATAAGTAAGTGAGCCAGGCATCACTGCGTCGGCGTTTTACACCGGCAAACCAGCGACATAACGGATACAAAGAGAAGACCACGCCCAGCCAGATCAGATAGACAACGGGAAGACTGAATCCGCATCCTTCGCCAGCATGCCCAGGTGGAAATGAAAACAGCCACGCAGGAGTGCCTCCGGTCTGCAGATAGACCAGACCTAAAGTCAGGGCATGGATCAGATACAGGTGAAGCACATAGTAGAACAAAGGCACTCGACCAAAGACAATCAGGAATCGCCCAACGGCACCAGCAGGACGGTCTGCCGCACTCAAACCAACGAGGGCGGGGCCCAGTGTCATCAGCAGAAACAGCAGGGACGGCGGATACTTCTCCAGGTTCAGAAACGACATGAACGTGCGGAAAAACTCGGGCTGTCTCGACCAAACCGCCGGATCACCATAGACGTTCGACGCGCGAAGTCCGATGAAGGCCAGCGTCATCAGAACTCCCATGCTCAGCATCAGTTTTCTTCGCTGAATTCGCGGAAGCTGCAAAACCGCTCCAAAGGCGTAGCCGCTCGCCATGACACCCACCCAGGGAATTAATGGATAGGCGACGTAAACCGGCATGCCCGGAAGCGGTGTTAACGGACCGCGATCATGCAGGAACCGCCATAGCCACGCCCAGCTTCCAAAGCTGTCCGCCGTCACCGGATCCAGGCAATTGTGAAGGACAATCAGCAGGATTCCAAAGATGGCGATCCCCCGAACCGGAATAAACACCAGTCCCGACATGACGACCATCGACCATCCAATCACCCAGATCACCTGAGCTACACTATGGGATGAATAGTCGAGGTTAAAAAACCATGCGAGGCGAACAACGGTGAGTTCGAGGAAGACCAGCCACAGCCCGCGCGTCAGCAAAAATCCGGCAACGGCCGTCGAAGAATGTCCGCGCTGTCGGTACAGGAATGCTCCTGTGCCGGCAAGAAAAACGAAGATCGGCGCGCAGAAGTGAGTAACCCAGCGAGTTAAAAACAGCGGCAGCGTTGTCTGCGCGATATCCGTGGGATTTATCTGAGAAGCGGAAAGGAACTCCCGCACATGATCCAGACTCATGAGGACGATCGCGATGCCACGTAACATGTCCACTGAATCGAGCCGTTCCCGTCTGACTGGATGCACTTCAGATGTTCCATGACCTGTAACGGCTTCGTGTGCCGAATCTGTATCCTGTGTCACGTTCGTATCCTGAATACCGGGCAAAAAACGGGAAGCAACACAAAGCACGCCAGTTGTTCGGGCGAAGGACATGCTTTTCGGACAGTAAAAAAACTCTGCCTGCTTCGAGTTGAAGCTGGCAGAGTCTTATGGTAGTCGATTTGATTATCTTCTGGTACGGTCAGAATCAGAACTGTCCGACTTCGCCCCCGGCGCGTGTGCCGAGTGCCTGATAGACATTCGTGTCCATTGAATAGCTGAAAAACTGAACGGATCCGTCTGCCATAACGAACTGTGCTCCACCTGCGTGCCAGCTCCAGTATTTTTGATTAGACGGCCCTGAATCAGGGTCGTCGGTTGGAACACCCTGGGAGAATGTGTACATTTCCAGGATGTGATCTTTGCGTCCCGAATACAATGGTGGATATCCGCGCCCGCACAGCGGCCATCCGTAGGTCAGTGATTTATTTTGACCTCGTTCGCCAGCAGCACATGTGTTCGAAGTGCCATCCGTGATGTCGCCGATGCGGGTTTTGCTGTTGTTGTAGAAGATTCCTTCGTATCCAGACTTGTTCTGGCAGGGAACTCCGTCAGCGGACGTGATCGACCAAAGGGAACCCATGCCGCAGTCCCAGTTAAGTGTCTTTCCTGCGACTCCAAGATAGCTCGAAACAGCCATAGACCCGTTTGCCACCTGATAAGCGCCTGACCCTGTTGGGCCGGAAAAGATTCCTCCCCCGTTTGGATCGGATGGACAGCTCAGGACTGGCTTTGGCTTCTTCCACGTCCAATCAACCCCTGGACTGAGTGTCTCCTGCTGTCCCATGTATTCTGAGCACCTGCCAGCGTGTTCGAAATTAAGTTGATTATAATCATTTTTCAGTTCAACATACGGCAAAAGGTACGCGAGCCATGACCAGCCGTTGGATGTTGTTGTGCCCGCATACAGGTTTCCGATTGGAAACGTCAAAAATGTATCGTGGTAATTGTGCATTGCCAGCCCCAGTTGCTTCATGTTATTTTTGCACTGCGTCCGTCGCGCGGCTTCACGGGCCTGTTGTACAGCTGGCAACAACAACGAGACCAGAACGGCGATGATCGCAATGACCACCAGCAATTCGATCAAGGTAAACCCAGAATCGAATTTTCGATTGCGTTTCATGGATGCACTCCCCCCAAAAAAACAGAAAATCACAAACAAACAAAAACCAGCAGCCGAACAGACACATATCCGGTGCCGAACTACAGTGAAATCTGCAGTTCCTTTTGACCCTCATCGCGGGTCGGAATCGTAACCGTTGTCTTGTAGGTTGCCGGAAGTTTAATCTGGTCTTTCGGCGTACCCTCCGCAGGAATCCCTGGCGCGGTGATTACGGTAACATCCAGTGTCTGCCCCGGTGATGGGCCACTCTCTTCAGGGATCGAAAACTTGCCCCCTGAAACGTGAGCGCTTGAGCCAATGCCGCTCTGGCCTGCGGGTGGGTTAAAATAGATGGTCGCGTTTACGTCCAGCGGCTCACCTTTCACAGTGACAGTTCCTTCCAGAGGCACTCGATCACCGTGAGACACGCCCCCACAGCCCACAGCCACGGGGATCATCATACACAGTACGACGATCGCCAACCTGCGGCTAAAACTCGGATGAGTTAAATGGGATCCGGAAATTCGTGGCACAAACGTTCTCCATTGTGACGACGGTAAAAACCAGGTTCAGGAGATTTCAGGAAATGCGGTGTCGGAAGGAATGTCGAAACACAGGCGAGGACACGACCGGGCTTTTTCAACCAAACCAGCGAGAGGAAACACCTCCGGATATGGCATACCCCTACGTGTGTTCAGAGTCTAGTGTTGCAATTAGACAACAGTCAAGTGTTTTCGGAACTGAAACCTGCAAAGTTTTGCGGGATCTGCAACCGTTTTGGATTGCCAAAATCTGAATGAAAGAAACATGTTTCTGGCGAACATTTCAAAGCGGCTGCGCGTGTCGCTCTGTTTATCTGTTTTTAAACTAATCACAATCGCCAAATTGTCCGTCACTGAGTGCTTCGCGATTGCGAACGGGCAGCAACTTGCGAGAGTTGATTGGTTCGGTCCACTGCCAACGGCCGCTCCTCAGCGATCACTCGGGAACGTGCCTCGCCAGCTGTTCTGCGGCGGCAAAGAACTTTTTGGCCTCACCGTGCCGCCCCAGCTGCTCACATGCCTCACCGGAAAGGTAGTGAAATTCGGGCCTGTCCGGAAATTGAATGATGAAATCTTTCAGGTGGCGCAGCGCTTCTTCAGGTCTTTTCATTTCAATCAGCGTTTGCGCCAAAGGTATCTGTACGAAATACAGATTCGGGTCGTACTTCAAAGACTCTCTGAAATAACCGACTGCCTCCTCACCCCGCTTCTGAGTCGCACGACATATTCCCAACGTACCCAGCGCTCGGGCGTAGTCCGGGACATGCGTGATGATGTCTTCAAGAATGACAGAAGCCTCGTCCAGCTTCCCAGCGGAGACCAACGCCATGCTTTTTTCGAGCAGGTCCGGAAACTGTATGACGTCCTTGATGTCTCGCCGGACAGTCGCCGGCGCAGGTTCACTGACTGAACCGACGTATCCGAGGCTTTCCAGGGCTCTTATTTCTCCGCTCTGCAGTTTCAATTCCGCGTCTTGATTAAACCGAGGCGTCATGCCTGATTCGATATCAAGCAAACGCTCTTCAAGATCATTCAGAATGTCAGGATTCTTGTCCACAAGATTGTGGACTTCGTTCGGATCATTGGCGAGATCGTAAAGTTCCGGACGCTGCGTCCTGATGTATTTCCAGCGGTCCGTGGCAATCGAGCGGAGCGGCGACCATCCGGCTTCGAGTAATGGGGCGTCGCTTTCGCCGTAGACGGCGTGGGCGTCCGTTTTTACATCTTGCATATTCCGAAAGAGATCCTGTCCCGAGATTCCTGAGGTATCTTCTGAAGGCAGTCCCGCCAGGGTCCGGATCGTCGGATAGAGATCCACAAGGGAAACGACCTGAGGGACGCGCTGGCCCCGAGAATTCGTCAGCCGTTCCGGTAACCTGAAGATTAAGGGCACATGCATGGTCGTTTCGTAGACCATATATCCATGCTCCGATTCGCCATGTTCGCCAAGACCTTCGCCGTGGTCTCCCACCACGACAAGGATGGTATTCTGCAGTTTGTCGTGTTCCTCAAGCCACGTGATCAGCCTGCCAATGTGTTTGTCCGCATAGGCGACTTCTGCATCATAGGCCCGTCCGGAAAAATCACTGCCAAATTCATCCGCGTGTTCCTCACACGGCATATGTGGATCGACAATGTGGACCCAGGCGAAGAAGGGGCTGCTGTCTCTCTCATTAAACGTCAGCCAGTTAATCGCGGCGCTGACAATCTGACGAGCGCTCCGCAACTGATGGACACCATGTTCACCTTTTTCGCCGTCAGCAACATCATCATCATAATGCATGAAGCCGCGGCTT
>JAGQQS010000131.1 GCA_020426105.1 Planctomycetaceae bacterium | reverse complement strand
GTTCCAGCGACTTTCCGTCCACCGCCAGCACCTGATCTCCCTTAAGCAACCCCGCCTGTTCTGAAGGTCCGCCCTTCAGCACGCGATCGATCACGATGTCCGAATCATAAGCGCCTGTCGGGGTCAGTCGGATTCCTATTCTTCCGGGTTTCAGATTTTTGCCGGCACGCAGCTTCTCTGCCGATGCCAGCGCGTCCTTGAGGGGAATCGCAAAGCCAATCCCGGAATCGTACCACTCGATCCCCGATGACGAGGTACCACCACCGCGCGGAGACAGGGGGACGAGAATTCCCGCAATCGTCCCGTTCAGCAGAACGAGCGGACCACCATAATTGACCGGTGAGACCTTTGCGTCTGTCTGAATTGCCATTCCATGGATTCGATTCAGTGCACTGATAATTCCCACTGAGATACTGGATGAATCCGCCGCATAAAATCGTCCCAGCGCGATAGACCATTGGCCGACTTCAACCGAACGACTGTCATCCGGGACCGCCGGTGTCCAGTGGCCTTCTTTCGCTTTTAACAGTACGATCCGGCGAACACTGTCCGTTGCCACAATGGTGGCGTTCGTCCGCTTGCCGAACTGATCTTCCACAAGAACTGCTTCCGGATTGCCTTCGAGTGCAAACTGACTTGTCAGAATTTCACCGTCTTCGGAAATCACGATCCCGGTCGTGACAAGCGACGCCACCGTGTCGCCATCAACTGCCTGTTCGCCGCCGATCACACGCAGTCGTACCACCGACGGTTCAACCTTTGCGATCGCCGCCTGTACGGCATCGCCCAGATCATCACCCAATGCCTGACCACAGGCCAGAATGGGCAGCATCAGCCACAGTGTTGCTCCGTATAATTTCGTCAGCGGGAATGTCATAAATGTCCTTCGTTGATTTCTCATCGCTTCACGGCCGTCATGCGCAAGTCATCGAGGTCCAGTTGACCCTGAGCACCATTCAGACCGATCCGGATGACTAATTCTTTTGCATTGGGCGGAACAACGACTGTTGATTTGGCGTTTTGCCAGCCGAAGCTGCCGCGCCATTTTCCGAGCACCGTTGTGCCGACTTCCCGGCGAATCTTATCGTAGAAATGAACGACAACTGCCGCCTGCTGCGATATCTCGTCACCCGGGATGATCCCGTTACATCGTACCCAATATTCCAGGTACAGCGTACCAACGGTTCTCCCGTTAATTGCCGACCCCTGTAACGCCTGAGAAATCAGCGCTGAATCCTTGTTGTCGAACCGCAGGCAATACTGGCCATCCATGGGTGCGTCATCACACATCGTCGTCTGCCGTTGATAATGCCACCCGTCGGGCTTCCCGTCGTCGTTCTCGTCGATATCGAATGAGCCGTTCACAACCTGTGGATGTTCGGGATCCGGCTGAACTCGGCGGCGTTCTTCAGATTCGCCTGTCATCGGCACAAAAAGTGTCGATGCCAGTCGTTCGTCCCTGAGTTTGCCGTCCTCTTTAATCAGCAGATGGAATACCTGCTGATAACGTTCGCCAACCGGAATAATCATCCGACCACCGTCTTTGAGCTGATCAATCAGGGGCTGCGGAATATTTTCCGGTGAGCAGGTCACAATAATCTTGTCGAACGGAGCATGTTCGGGCCAGCCCTGATAACCATCTCCATCCAGACAATGCACATTGGTGTATCCCAGATCCCGGATGCGTTTTTCCGCGGACTTTGACAGTGGTGATACGATCTCAATTGTATAGACGTCTTTCACAATCTGCGCCAGAATCGATGCCTGGTAACCGCTCCCGGTGCCGATCTCAAGGACTCGGTCCTCAGGCTGCGGGTCGAGTTCACTGGTCATATACGCCACAATGTATGGCGGGGAAATTGTTTGTTGATGTCCGATCGGCAGTGCCAGGTCTTCGTACGCTCGGGCCCTTTGGGCAGATGGCACGAATTCATGTCGCGGGACGGATCGCATGGCCTTTAACACGGCTTCATTCATGATCCCTTCTGCTTCAATGTGAGCCCGCACCATGTGATCACGCAGCTCCTCAAACCGCCGCGGCTGAGCCAGCGCAGGCGCTGACAGCACGCCGCTGACAAGTACAAAACTCATCAGAACATAAACTCGTCGATGGGCACTGACCGGCATACCATAATCCTCCGCTGAGCTGCATTTTGCAGCAGTATACAGTGTCGCGTCCGAACACAAAACGGCGGATTCCGCGGAGTCGATTTCTGTACCAATCCATGCGTGCCGCCCCATGATTATTCGGCCCGTCACTGGTGTATCCGGAATCCCTGCAATTCATGAACGGTCTGACGCGGCAGATTGTGGATAACACCATTTTCCCTGCAAAATGTGTCAAACGAAAAGGCCCTCGTTTGCCCAGGAAAAGGGTGAACAGGAAAATTAAATTCGCAGAGTGTTGACCGGGAATCACTTACGCGATGAAGTCCCAATACGTGCTCAGAATTCTGCTGCCGTCGTTTGACACTTCTTCATCTGAGGTTAACATCGCCGCCGTTGAGTGAGTGAGAACTCGCAGACGAATCTGCACTCGTCTGCGTACAAACCTGTTAACACAGCCAGTCTGTAAGCAACGCCCTGCCCTTGTGGCGACGAGCGATGGAGTGCCTGCGCAAGCTGCGTGCCTGCGCGATTACCCCGGTTCTTGTCTGTGGCGAAGTTGCGCGCTGGCAAAAAGGGAGGGGCGCATGACGCAGCCCAGTGGTCACGACGACAATCCTGCTTCCGTGATGACGTTGCCGCCTGCGCTTTTTCATGCGAACAGGTTCAGCGCCCCGACGGAAACCTGCACCCCGATTCTGCAAGCCGGTAGTCCGCCTGAGTCGTCATCGACTCACGTCGCGGATCACAGCAGACAGGATCCCGTCAGCGCTATGCTGGCATCTCTGCGAGACGAAATCGGCGAACAGAACTTTCAACACTGGTTTCACAAGCGGACCCGCTTTCAGGTTTCCGGCGACCGTTTCATGGTCTACGTCGCTAACCCGTTTATCCTTAACTGGCTGCTCCGCCGGTTCCGATCTGCGCTGAACCGCGCGGCGCAGCTGGTACTTGGCCCGTCTGCGTCCTGCCAGCTCGAAGTTGATGAATCGCTGCTGGCCGCAGGGTCTCCTGTTCCCGTCTCCCAATCTTCTGCTGACGAAGCGGCACCCGCGAATCCAGTTCACGCCAATGCGGCGGCCGGTAAGTCACCGGCGCGAAAGCACGCGAACACAGTCGGAGCGGCACCATCTGAATATGATCGACCCGGTTCTTTAAATCTTCCGAACAACCGTCGCAAGTTTCGCAGTTTCGATTCGTTCGTTTCCGGGGAATGCAATGACCTTGCGGTCCTTGCCGCCCGACAGGTCTCTGCAGCGCCGGGCGAACGCTACAATCCCCTCTTTATCCACGGCGGCACAGGAACAGGGAAAACGCATTTACTGGAAGCCATCTACACGGAAGCGCGGCGTCTGCATCCGTCAAAGAATGTGATGTATCTCACCAGTGAAGCGTTTACGAATTACTTTACATCTGCGCTCACCTCACGCACGGTCCCTTCATTTCGACAGCGGTTTCGCAACGTCGATGTACTCCTGATCGATAATATTGAGTTTCTGGATAACAAGCGGGCGACTCAGGAAGAATTCCTGCACACAATCGTGCAGGTCAGCGAGCATGGTGGTCAGGTGGTGGTGTCCTCAGATCGACATCCGCGCATGCTGACCAAACACCGGGAAGAATTGACGACACGGTTTGTCAGCGGTCTGGTTTGCCGCATCGAAGCGCCCGATGAATCGACTCGTCACAAACTTGTGCGGTCCATGGTTGTCGGGACGAAGGCCGTATTCGCAGACGATGCGCTCGACTACATCGTTCGCCGCTGTCGGCGTAACACACGGGAAATCCAGGGGGCCATCAATCAGCTGGAAGGTCAGTTTTCCCTGACCGGTCGTCGAATATCGCTGGCCGTCGCCCGTGAAGTTCTGGGCGAAATGGCGGAAGAATGCCGTCGTCTGGTTCGCATCAGCGATGTCGAACGAATCGTATGCGATGCCTTTGGTGTCACGGCCGCTGATTTGCGGTCACCGTCAAGAAGAAAGGCGATCGCCCTGCCCCGCGCCATTGCGATGTTCCTCTCACGCCGCATGACGAAATCCGCCTACCGGGAAATCGGCATGTACTTCGGCGGTCGCGATCACAGCACAGTCGTCGCTGCCGAACGCAAAGTTACAGATCTGGTCACCAAAGGCGAAGCCCTCGATCTGCCGACCTCCTGCACCGGCCGCACTTTCGGAGAACTCATCGACGAACTCGAACAACGCCTCATGACGCTGGCGAGTTAGAAAACCTGGTATGTTCCGCTGACGCTGCGCATAGCCTGCATCACTATTCAAGCTTGTTCTGATCGATGACTTCTCCCCCATTGATAGACAACAGCGCTTTCAGTGTTGCGGGATCAAGGGTATTTGATAAAAATCGAGCGGAACCGTCACACAGACACGCGGCGAATCCCGTGGCATCACCGTTGATGATTGAATGCAGGGGATCTGCATCATCAATCGTCACGTCTTCCGGCTTGGTCCAGATTACCGACTTATCTGCACTGGCCTCGACAATCATCAGTGTGTTACTTGTCCCGTCAGTAATCTCCCGAATTCCGACTCCTGGGCCGACTCGGCCGAAGGTGCTGCTCCGTGTCAGGGGAGCAACGAAGCAGGTGGTACCGGGCTCATTCTTTGCTCCGGGGCGGGAATTCGACCTGTACAGCGCTGGCATTTTCTTGATCAATTGGCGATTGTGCTCACTGTCCCACGGCTCATCGAGACGGAATTCGTTATACAATGCCGCCTGATCGAGATAGGGCAGAATCATCACGCGCCAGCTGAGCATTCGCTTGCCCTGCGCATCGGTAAGCGCCTGAGGCGGAAAATACCCATAGTTGTTGTGAAAATTGTGCATCGCGAGAGCGATCTGTTTTAGAGAATTCATTGAATCCTTTCGACTATTGCCGCTTGTCAACTGCCGGATTGCCGCGATGACGGCGGCTGCCTCATCCTGCGATTTGATGTTCAGGATTGTGCTGTCGCCTTCCTGTTTGAATTGCACGGCATCTGAGGCATCAGCAATGCGTTCTTTCGTCCAGGCATTGATCAGGGCGGTGAGTCTCTCGGCAGTCTCAGCCGATTTTGTGATGACCTGAATTCTGGCGTGAGACGGCGGCAATTCGCCTGAGATCGTAATGGACTGAAGATTGACGAGCAGTTCCGATGCTTGTGCGGCTCGCTCTGCATTAACGTTGGCAAGTTGCGGCAATAGACCAACGACTGGCAGAACGGCGGCAGCGGGCGTAAGGACAACGATGCCGTGTGGATCTTTTATTCGATTCACATCGGCGAGCAACATCGCGTTTGACGTGCCGTCTTTTCTGGCTTGAATCTGTCCAACGGCGGCGGCACTTCCGACAAGGACTACGTTGTCATCGATGACAACGACGCCATTTATTTCCGCAGCGACTGCTCGTAATATCGTTGCAATGACCTCGCGTTTTTCGACGGGGACCGGAATGATTACGGCCTGCGGTTGATTGGCCAGTCCTGCAAGATCGGTGGCCCAGTAGACGCGCGCAACACCGAGTTCCACCAACGCAGTGCAGACGGATTTCGCCGTATCCAGATTCCTCGTCGGACCACTGATGGGTTCGCTGAATTTTTCCAGACCGTCGAGGTCCAGTTTTGAAAGATCAATCCAGCCTGCCGCAATGGTCTGCGCGTCGATGTATCGCTGCACAGAATCCGGAAGTGACGTTTCTTTGTCCTGTGCTGTGCAGGGCGAGACAGCAGCGACCGATACGAATGTCGCCAACAGCAACATGCAAAATGCCAGACGTGGTAATGGAATAGTTGTCATAGCCGGGTGCCTTAATGTAGCCATCACGCTCCGCCGTGATGAGCCTTGTGGTGATAGCGTGATGAATGGAATACGGTTAGACTTCATGTCGCATCCGTTGACGTGGAACGCAAATACTCGGGCGACGGGACCTTGTTGTGGGCTCGTCACGGCGGAGCGTGACGGCTACGTTACTTCACCAGAGTTGCCCGAAACTCTTGATTCTGTTTCCAATTCAGAGGTTCGGCCGCTTTCAAAACGATTGTTTTTTGTTCGTCGGTAGACTCAATGCTGTATTCGAACCCCTGCCCTGAAGTCGGATCAGGCATGGCGGGAGCGGGATTGAGTTCTGCGAGTGATTTCGGCAGTTCACCACTGTGTTCCGCGGCGTGCATTCTGATGGCTTCGAGTGTCATCAGACGATTGTGATTCATCAGCGTCCGTGTCTCCGCAGTCCTGGCCTGCCGTACAGCAGGAAAAAGCAACCCTCCGATTGCAGCACCAACGGAAGTCGTGCGGTGCTGCCTGATCCAGTCTTCATATTCACCGTTCTCACGCTCCAGCAGCGATTTCGAAATGGAGGCAGGAAGTAAGTGACCTTTCCCCAGCTCATCACCAAAATTTTTGAGTTCCTGCGAGGCATCGAGGAGCACAATTTGCAGTACCGGCATCTTTGCCAGTCGTTCTTCAGAGACTCCCCTGGTCAACAGCCTCTCCCGGGCCGCATCGACGTGCATTACACCCGCAATTGCCAGGACTAGTTGCACCGAAATTCCGTCGACCTGATCGCCCGCCCCAAGCGTTCCCAGATCGGCGACCAGTGAAGTCCATTTCTTCGCGGCTTCTGCATCACTCCAGTTTGCCGTTTCCGCTTCTTTCAGCGCAGGCAATACATTTTGAATGTTGCCCAGTTCCCAAAGAACTGCTTCCCTCATATCTATCAGTGGCTGTGGAACGCTGGCAAGTGCCCAGTAGAGGTTCGGACTGCCTGCAGTGGATATTGTTTCAACGATGCATTCCCGCATCATGGCCATGATCGCGATGCCCACAAGTTTCTGAATCACCGTTTCGCCCTGCCCCACGAATTCGGCCAGTCGCATTCCGTCGCTGATCGCAGAGATCGCTCCGTCAAAATCTTTTTGTTTTAGCTGGTGCTTGATCTTCAGACGCAGCAGACGAGCCATTGATCGGGCTTCCTGCACATCCGGCAGAAGATACGCATAAACTTCCGGACCACGCAGATCGCGAATGCGATGATCCCACGTGAGATCTTCCGATTGAGCCAGATTGTGCAGTTCGTTAAAGATCTGTTGCAGCGAAACGACAGCGTTGGCAAGTTCATCGTCGGTCGGTGTCTTGTCCTCTCCATACCACATCTGCCACTGAATCTGTGTCTCCTTCGGCAACTGCAGAAACAGTATTTGTGCCCGGGTGTAATGCAACACTGCCGAGCCGGGTTGTAGCTCCCAGCGGGCTGGGTACAGACGGTATTTGAGAGCAGGTGAAGGTTCACCTGCCGCATGAATTCTGAGTGGTTCAGCGATTTCTTCCGACTTCTTCTGAGCCTGCTGCAACTCCTGCAGCGTCATTGTCGAACCACGTGCTCCATCATCTGCAGACACGAACGCAAATGTTATCGCCGACTTTGGCTGCAGAACGTTGATCGCCTGAGCAATGGCCATCGACCCAGGTAATTGCAGCAGAACAAAAAATAGCAGCGTTACCGCGACCATAGATTTAGGAATGGAACCAATCACAGCTATTCTCCGGATTTGACTTTAATATCTGCCGGGCGAGAAGTTGGTCGTTTCTCAGAGAGCACCGGTCGCATTCGATACTTTGGCTACATGTGGCGAGTCTTACAACAGATCTTCCAGGATCTGATCCGTCAGGGAACGCACTCGCAGGCGAGGAGACTCCGGTATATTGTCATTTATTGTGTGTCCGAAATTCCGCCGTTCGGCTAATACTGTGGAGTCCGGCAACACCATGTGACTCCACTGGCTCTGCGCCGCTCGGCTTAACGGCTTTGCCGCCGTCGGCGTGAGGTCCAGCGACCGAGCGTCTGCCGGCGTCCACCACGGCATCAACAATTCCGTAAATGAAGTCCATGCAGTGTTCGGCGGAGCTGTCGCTGGAGCGATTGCCGTCTCCTCAGTAACCGCCGAAGCATCCAAAACTCCTGACTCCGCCCCGTCCAGTGGAACAACATCGCTCTTCGCAACGACCTGTTTATCTGCGACACTATGATTCGGACCGGAAAATTGCCACGCACTCAAACCGACTCCACACATCAACACGCCGCACAGTATCCCGCTGGCGAATGCCCTAAGAGATTTGCTGGCTGGTACAACAGTGTGATTCCGCAACGTACGAACCGCTTCTGCCGAGTTCCAGCCAGCGCGATACATAGCATCGTCCTTCAGGTGTTCACACGCCGCTGGTTTCATTTGGCGGAGATGTGCTTCAAGGTCAGTAGAGTCATCGTTCATGAGCATTGCTTTCAGTCCGAGTTTTCATAACAGATCGCAGAGCGGCAATTCCCGCCTCGTATTTCCGATGTGCCGTCGCCGATGATATGTCAAAAACTTCCGCGATCTGTCGAAAGGTCATGTCATTCCACAGATGAGCCACCACAATATCTCGGGTCACGTCATCCAGCAGCAGTAACGCTCGTTGGATTTCGTCGGAGGAAGGAGCGTCCAGTGTCGTCCCGTCAGCAGGTTGCAGCCATGCCGGTCGCGCATTTGATGCCTGCGCCTCCCGATGGACTCGTCGATGTTGCATACGTATCGCGTCAATTGCCGCATTACAGACAACTCGCATCAACCACGCTGCCGGATCATTCGGAACCGGATCCTGCGTGGCCAGGCGAATAAAGGCCTCCTGAACGCAGTCTTCCGCTTCAGTACCGGCCACCCTGCCGCAGCGACCGCGGGCCATCAGCAATAACGCTGCCGCGTGAGTATCCCAGAGTCTTGATAATTCTGCAGAAGACAGCACTTCGTATCTCTTTACAGGACGTTAAATGTGTCCTCTGCACATATGACGTCACCGGTCGAAGTTTGTCTCAAAAATTTATGCAATTCTTTGAATCAAAGAGACTCCTGACGGACGAGCGGGGATGTGAGCATGAAGGCAATTGGCCCTGCGAAGCAAATGTGGCCTCGCTGACCGGTGCCATTGCATCGTACCGACAAGCTGACGCACGCCGCTCGTCGCCGGCATACTGTCATTCGGCCAGCTTGTTGCGTAAGTGTGTCTGCGTGCGGAATATCGTATCCAGCACATGGTCCAGCTTGACGCCGATATCCTGAACCAGAAATCGCAGCACGAAGCAGCCGTGTTCCTGCAGCAAGGCATCTTTGCGTCGATCTCGGCGATAAGCGTCTTCGTTGGTGAAGTGTTGTCCGCCGTCCAGTTCGATCACCAGTCGAGTCTCCTCGTCCAGAAAATCCACTTCCATTTTTCCCCAGCCATCAAATGCAATCGGCAGCTCCGCGTTCATGCGAAATCGCCCGACCGATTCAGGCAGCGTCTCGAGCCGCTGAAATAAAAATGCTTCGCTGGCGCTGCGGGCTCGCTGCACGCCTTCGCTCGCCTCTTCCACCCTGCGTGCCGCATGCACGAAGAGTTTCGCCAGCGGTTCATCCACTCCGTCGCGCACCAGACGCCGAATACTCGCTGCATATTCCTGTTTCCATTGAGGATCGACAGGTAACGGAACTTCAGCTGGCCAGCCAGGGACGGCGCTGCCGGGCAGCAATATGGTGTACCCGACCGCTTCGTACCCGACACAACGCCGATCAAACATCCGCGACAACATGGGCGCGTTCAGATCCGCATAGTCGTACACTCGCACTTCTGTTTTTCCCTCGTGCAGACGATGAAGACGTCCGACATACTGGGCTATGGTGCCGCGCCACGAGACAGGCAGCGTCAGAAACAAAGTGTCCAGCTGCGAATCATCGAACCCTTCACCGATGTAACGCCCCGTCGCCAATAACACCCGCGGCTCGCCAACCGGGATGGCGGCCAGCTGATCCTGCACTTCTCTGGACTCTTTGGCACTCGTTCCACCGTGCAGAACAACAATGTGCGGACCATGTGGCTTCAACAGGGCCTCCAGCACGAGCAGATGCTCCTTCCGCTCGGTCAGCACCAGTGGCGAGCGACCTTCCCTGATGCACTGCATCACGTCGTCACAGATCATTTTATTGCGATCATGGTCAGCGATGAGCTCTCGGTAAAGATCCTGAAACTGCAGTCGCATGTCGGGGTCTGCTGCGGTGATCGGTCGAAATGAAGTGGGCCGCATACAGACGGAATGCCGGAAGGGACGAGCGACTGCTTCAGACTTTGCATCCACTGTATGTCGCACCGGCCCGCACTGCATAAAGATGATGGGATGATGTCCATCTTTGCGCGCTACCGTCGCCGACAACCCGATCACAAACTTCGCCTTCGCCCGCCGAGCGACCAGTTCGAAACTTTGCGCCGACAAATGATGGCATTCATCGACAATCAGATGTCCGTAGTTCGCGACACAATCATGAACCACGCCCTTCCGCACGAGACTCTGAATAATGGCCACATCAATTCGCCCGGTCGGCTTCTTCCGGCCTCCACCAATCCGGCCGATATCTTTCTCCCTCACGTCCAGAAACGTGGCCAGTCGTTCGACCCATTGATCGAGCAACTGCCGGCGATGCACCAGCACCAGCGTATTGACACCACGTGCGGCAATCAGCCAGGCCGCAAGGACCGTCTTGCCGAAGGCTGTGGTGGCTGACAGAACGCCCGTCTCATGCCGTAACAGTTCATCGACCGCCCTTTGCTGTCCAGGCCGCAGTTGTCCCTGAAATGCCACGTCTAACGGGTCTCCCGTGACCCGTTCATCCTGAATGTCGATATCAATTTTGAGGTTACACAGTAAGGCCCGAACATCGTCAAAACAGCCACGCGGCAGTGCAATATGTTGTGGATGTTCTTC
>JAGQQS010000130.1 GCA_020426105.1 Planctomycetaceae bacterium | reverse complement strand
TGTTCAGCAGAATATTTTCCGGCTTCACGTCGCGGTGCACCCAGCCCTTTTCATGAATCAACCCCAAGGCTTGCGTCATGGCTTCGCAGACTTTTTGAGCCTTCGACTGCACGACGAAATGTTCGTGTCGAATCATGGACTTCATGTTGTTGCCACGGAAGTGTTCCATGATGAAGTAGCCATGCTTCTTATTCATCACCAATTGAAAGATCTTGATGATGTGCGGATGCTCGAATGTTTTGCCGAGATTCGCTTCTGCCTTGAGCGACTTCTTCTGCTCTGGATCTTTGAAAGCTTCATCCAGCAGCAACTTCATCGCGAAAGCCTGGCCCCCCTGTCGGACTTCCCAGATCTGCGTCGCATTACCGGTCGCGATACAGTTGACCAGTTCGTATTCGTCAATTTTGGCTTCGTCGGACACGGCCTTCCCTCTCTGCCGAACTTCTTGTTAGAGGCAGCAATAACCCCTGATGATTAAGAAGTTTAAGCTGTTTTCCAGTTGTCGTTGTGCGTGATCCAAGAGCGTTGATGCGGTTGAAAGCTCGGCGTAAACCGCTCCAGCATCGTTCGTTACAGCTTGTTATGTCCCGGAATGCAGGATCCAAGCCGCACTCTTTCAGTATAAGGATTAATCGAGTCCCGTGAACTACGATTTCGGGCAGTTTTGCGATTCGTCGGAAATCTGTGCTCGCACAGGCGTACGAAACGGTTGCAGGTCAGGCGAACAGTTCGTGAATTTCACGGCTGCCCAGGTTGACGAGTGGGAACGGCCGACCGGCAGGACCGGGAAGATGGGATTCGAGCTTGAAACCTAAACTGTGAAAGATCGTGGCGACGACATTCGCAGGGTCGACCGGTCGATCCGCTGGCACACCGCCGATGGGATCGCTGGCACCGATCGCGCGGCCTCCACGCACGCCCCCTCCCGCAAAATACACCGTGTAACATTGCGGCCAGTGATCTCGTCCCCCTGCCGGGTTGACGCGGGGGGTCCGTCCGAATTCTGCGATGTTGCACACCATCGTTTCGTCGAGCATGCCACGGTCGGACAGGTCTTCGATCAACGCGCTGTAAGCGCGATCGTACATCGGACAGACAATATCCTTCATCCCGGCAATTGAGGTAAACGGTTTGGAACCGTGAATGTCCCAGGTGACTTCGTTAAAGACTGTCAGGAATGTATTGATTGTGACGAAACGCACGCCGCCTTCAATCAAACGTCTTGCCAACAGACAACATTGCCCGAAACGGTTCATTCCATACCGATCTCGCACCGCCTGCGGTTCCTTCGTCAAATCGAATGCATCGCGGGCCTGTGAACTGGTCATCATGCGGAAGGCAGCATGAAAATTGTTATTGAGCAGATCCGCGCTTTCGGTCGCTTCGAAGTTCTTAACCGTCTGATCGACGATGTCGCGCATTTTCTGACGCCGCTCCAGGCGGGCAGGACCAATCTCCGCCGGTGGAAGCAAGTCTGGCACTTTAAAGTTCTTCTGCGATGGATCGGCATTGAGAGCAAACGGGTCATACGCCTTACCCAGAAAACCGCCAGCCTGTCCATTCGGCAGATTCCCACCACCGCGACCCATCAATTCAGGCAACACCACGAAGGCAGGTAAATCGGAACGTCTGCCACGCAGATAACTGGTCACTGCGCCTGCGTGCGGAGTATTGATGCCGCCCGTGAACTGGCGACCGGTTTGCATCATCTGCCAACCGGCATCATGAACTGCTGCTCCCGTGTGATGGCAGGAGCGGACGAGCGAGAATTTGTCCGCCACCTGTGCGTGCATCGGGAGGATTTCAGAAATTTGAAAGTCACCACTCTTGGTGGAAATGGGACTGAACGGTCCACGAACTTCCGCCGCTTCGTTCGGCTTCATATCGAACAGGTCGATATGACTGGGCGCTCCCAGATTGAAGATCATGATGCATGAACGTTCATCGTGCCCCGGCTTGACAGCTCCGACTTCTTTGGCGGCTGCATACTGAGCCAGAGACAAACCGGCGGCTCCCAGGGTGCCCACCTGCAGAAAATCGCGCCGAGTGGTTCCGTCGCAGGTGTGAGCAGTTCCGCGGCTGGTCAGATTCAACATCTCAAACCTCTCTTCTGTTCACGTCTCAGTGTCCGTTGTGATGACTGCTTCTTCAGTCTATCGATCGCAGGCGGTCGGAACAACGCTTCCCCGAACTCGCCGAATTCAGCGGCACGACCTGATGGAGATGTTCAGGGGGGAAGACTGTGGTTCGATCAGCTCAAGCCGAGTCACTGCTGACAGTCTGGAAAACCCGGAGAAAGCATTCAGGTTACCTGCGCTGACTGTCTGTCCTGACTATCGCTCCGCCTGACTGGTCGGAATCGGCGTTATTTCCGTTGCGATTTGTGCTGGGTTGCGGGTTCTGCACGGAATCCTTCCCCGAGCGTTTGCAACGCGGTTATCAGGCTGCGATTATTCGTGGATGGTGGGACGTTCCTGAATCTGAGACGCCTGCCAGACGTTTAACCCTGTGTTTTGCCTTGTTTTCAAAGAGATTACGGCGTGCCCGATCCATCTTTTCTCAACAAATCCATCCTGATCGTTGAAGACGAAGACATCATTCGTGAGACGCTGGCTGAGTTTCTCACGGGCGAAGGCTTTGAGGTTGGGAAAGCTCGCAACGTCACTGAGGCCCTGAAGCTGGTGCGTGAACGAGACTTCGATGTCGGCATTTGCGACGTGCAGCTGCCAGACGGAGACGGCGTGCAACTGCTGCGACGGCTGCATCGTCTGAATCCAGGCATGTTTGTGCTGATCATTTCTGCATACGCCACCGTCGAAAATGCGGTCGAAGCATTCACGGCTGGTGCGTTTGATTATCTGGTGAAGCCAGTCATCTTTGAAGAACTGGTGAACCGCCTGAAGAGACTGTTTAAGTTTCAGGAGCTGTACCAGGAGAACCAGAAGCTGCGAAAAGATCTGGATCGACGCGGCGGCTTCGAACAGATCATTGGCAGCAGTCGAATTCTGCAGGATACTCTGAATACGATTCGCAAGGTGGCGGCGACCAATTCCAACGTCCTGCTGGTCGGGGAGACAGGAACCGGCAAAGAACTGTTCGCTCGGGAAATCCACAACGCTGGTCCCAACCGCGAAGAGAAATTTCTGGCCGTGAACTGTGGTACTCGCCCACCGGAGATTCTGGAGGCTCAGCTGTTCGGTGTCGAAGACGGACAGCCGGGAGTGTTTCGTACGGCTGGTTCGGGAACCGTCTTTCTGGATGAAATCGCTCAGCTGCCGCTGGGAACTCAGGCCGAACTGCTGCGAGCGATCGAGTACCAGGAAATCATGCCAGCCGGGGCCTCCGAATCTGTTCACGTGACTGCTCGCATCATCGCCGCAACGTCGCGCGACCTGCAGCGAGAAGTGGGCGAAGGGGAGTTTCAGGAAGACCTGTTCTATCGAATGGATGGAGTCAAGATTCGAATACCGCCATTGCGTGAGCGTCTGGACGACATTCCGGAACTGGTCGAATACTTTATGACTCGTCATTCAGAAACGATGGGCAAACGAGTGACCGGGGCCACCAGCGAAACAATCCGCACTCTGATGGCGGCTCACTGGAAGGGCAATGTTCGTCAACTGGACAATGCTGTCGAACGAGCTGTCATGATGTGCGAAGGCGAAG
>JAGQQS010000129.1 GCA_020426105.1 Planctomycetaceae bacterium | reverse complement strand
CTTATCGTCTGGGGCGGCGAATTCGGGCGTCAGCCGACCGCTGAATATGCAACCGGCAGCGGGCGCGATCACAACAGCTACGGCTTCACGGTCTGGATGGCAGGTGGCGGCATCAAAGGCGGCACGACTGTCGGAGCCACCGACGAAATCGGTAGCAAGGCCGTGGAAGACGTGTTTCATGTGCGACACATGCACGCCACGATCCTGACGCTGCTCGGACTGAGCCCCGAAAGGCTCACCTACTTCTTTGGTGGCCTCAACAATTCACTGGTTGGTGTTGAAGGTGCGCAGCCGATGTGGAAAATCATGGCGTAGCGCCGATACACTGGCTGCCAGCCCATACGAAATTCCGGCTGCTCAGTTTTTGTTCACCGTTCCAGCGGTATGCACACAGAAAGCCGTCTTTTGCAACACTGTAGTCCACGCACGCCACGTTGTCGGCCAGCAGCTCGGGGCAACTGCCTGACAACCAGTAGTGTCCCAAAAAGACTGGTTTCGCATCCGGTGGATACGGTGCGGAAGTCTCGATCACGCGTGGTGCGAGTGAGTCGTCGCATTGAATGGCAGCGGTCATCGCAAATGTTCGATAGGTCTGGCCGAGTGGAGACATCCACCACCGGGTGCGAGCTGCGGTGCGAACATGTCCTTCCTTGTCAACATAAAAATGCCCTGACGGAAGCTCGATTTCTTTGCCTTTCAGCACGATCTCAACGGCATTGAACAGCGGAGTTCCTTCTTCGCACGCAGCATGCATGAAGTCACTCGTGAGTGGTTCATTTCCCGGGCGAGCGGCATTGATTGTCGCCATCGCATGGTCATCCCAGCAGGCATGGACAACACGCAGCCCGTCGAGATCCAGCCACATCGGCAGCGTGGCAAACCATTCAATGGAAGCAGCCAGGTGCTTATCCGTCAGCTGCAAAATTGTCTGTCCGTGCTGGCGAATATTCCTGATGTTCCTGCGGCGAAGATATTCTTCTTTGCGATGTACGTGCTCAGTATGAAATGCCAGCGCGTTAAATTCATGATTCCCCATGACAGCCAACGCGTTGCCGGTTTCGACCATCGACCGCACTGTTTCCAGAACCTGCAGAATCTGCGGTCCGCGATCAATAAAATCGCCAAGAAAGATTACTCTGCGTTCGGGATGTTCATAAACACCCTGGTTCTTCCGGTAGCCAAGGATTTCAAGGAGTTGAATCAGTTCGCTGGCATGGCCGTGAATATCGCCAATCAAATCGTACATGAGTAGTTTTCTCAAGCTCGTGGTTGAATTCAGCAAATGAGGCGCTACATAAAATTCGGTGTATGCAATTCTGAAAGTGTCTTTGCCTGCGCGGGTGAAAAGCCGGCGTGTTCAAGGCGCTTCATGCGATTCGTGTGCATGACTTCCAGAAGCTGACGAAAATCATCATGGCCGCGGGCAATCGCGCGCGGCTGCGTACTGCCAGCGGCGAGAACGGTGAGTCCGTCCTGGAGTGGTTCGGGGACACCACTGCTGGCGGCCATCGCGGCGGCACGTCGCCGCACGGCGTTTTCGAGCCGCTGGTACAGCCCTGGATCATTGGCCAGCGCGTGGCGGACATGTACCAGGCCAAAGTGCACGTGGCGTGCTTCATCGTTGCCGGCTCGCCGCACAATTTCTGCAGTGACGTCGTCCGGGGCGTGGTCTTCAATGAATCGCAGCAGATCGATAAACGTACCTTCGCCCAGCACCGACAGCAGAAACGTGGCTTCGGTAAAATCTGTCAATTCCAGCAATGACAACAGCGACTGCGACGTTGTGACGGATGACACACCAAGTCCCGCTCCGCCCGAACGTGCTCGTTTCAGAAAGACATCCATGTGACGTGCTTCGTCCGCCATTTGTGTGGACAGAAACATGGCAACTTCTGCGTAGGCCGGATGAATCCGCGACACGAATCGAGACGGAACATACAGCGCTGACAATTCGTTTTCGGCAAGGAATGTGAAAACCTGCCCAATGGCACGCTCCAGATCGGGTGCGTGGCCCGGCAGGTTGTGCCATGGGATATCCCGATTGCCGTCCCATTGAGATTCGACGGCCTGATCGAAGAGTTTTGCTACTTCCGGCGGAGCGACATGCCTGCTTTCCAGCAGGTCGAACGGATAACGCGGTCCACCGGGTTCGACCTGAGCACCTCGCGGAGCAAACCCGCTGCGAGGGTCCGCCGTTTCAGGCATCGGGACGGCCGCCAGGACCGCGTCCGCCCGGAGCTTGCCGTTCCTCGCTTCCAGACGCATTCCCGTTTCACGGTCACCCTGAGGCACCGACAGATGACCGCGGCGAATCAGGTGCCGAATGCTGACATGGGGCGGATCAACGACATTGGGAGCCGGTTCATGCCCCAGATACTCGTGCTGCTGAACTTTGCACCAGACCGACAGGTCGTCCTGCAAACCGTCGTGGCCGGAATTGATCGCGAGGACACCACCCGGCTCCAGCAGTTGCAGTGCCGGACGAACCAGAGCCAGCAGTCCGCCGCCGAGGGGCAGTTCACCGGCATCGATGGCCACGGCAACCGTCGATTCGTTGTTCATAGCGGATAACCCTGATCCGCAACAGCCGCGCGCAGGCTGTCATATCCTTCCTCCCGCGGCGGCATCCATTGGCGGAGTCCTTCCAGTTCCAGCAGGCGACGGTGCTCGGGATTCTCCCACGTCATGGCGAACAACGCTGACTTGAATCGCGCGATCTTTTGGGCATCCAGATCCGGCATTGCGTCAAACATACAATGGTCAAATGGCGGCGAGGTCCACACCGATTTCAGCAGACTCGTATCGATGTGCCCCGCAGCCTGTTCCAGGACCCAGATCAAATCACCAATTGTCCCGGCATCTGCATCGCCGCGGCGAAGTGCATCCAGAACTTCCAGTTCGCTGGATCCCGTGTCACCGTGTTTTCCCGCATCGGTTTCGAATGTCAGCATGCGGACGGCTTTCAGGTCCACACCACATTCCTTGAGGAAGTGCAACGGCAAAATTCTGGCCTGCGTGGAGTCCGCAGTACCAACCGCCAGCGTCTTCCCCGACAGATCCACCGGGCTCTTGATCCCGGAGTCGCTTCGAACGATCAATCGACTGTGAAAATCACGGTCCGAATCACGCATGCCGAGTGAGAGCGATTTTCTTTGCGTATGCTGCTGCACTTTTACATGGGCCAGTGGTGTATTCCACGCGATGTCAATATGCCCGGCGAGTAAAGCCTGGACCTGCCGCTCGTAATTTGAGAACAACACAAAATCGAACGGTGCGCCTGCGTCATTGAAGTAGTCGCGGATACCTTCCCAGATCGAAACGACTTTGGGATCGTAGGCAACGGCACCGAGCAGAATGGATGTGTCTGAGGGCATAGGTAAACTTACTTCCGCAGGGGGGAAAAAGGTCTGTAGCAGCGTCGATGAGAATGCCGATTATTTTGCTGCAATTATCCGAACAGGGGTAGACCTGTGAGTGCTCGTCCCGTGAATTCGCGGAGATGATCTGTGGTCGGTGCCATGACCCAACCGGCGCGTGCATCCCGAAACAGGCGTTCGATATTCAGATGTTTCGAAAACGCTGCTCCGCCGCATGCCTTCATTGCCAGGTCCGTGACATCGACGGCCGCTTCAATGGCTGCCAGCCGGGACTGCAGGACGTACAAGGGCGTCATCGGTGTCGGGTTTTCCATTTCGCCGATCGTATGTGCCAGCAGGGCGCGCGATTGTTCCGTGCGGACGCTCATTTCGGCCAGTCGACTGCGGAGATTCGGCAGATCGCGAAGCTGACTGTTGGTGTTTTCGAATCCTGCCGAACACAGATGACCGGTGGTCGCCTTTAGGGCTGCCCGACACAATCCGTTGGCCATGGCGGCCGTTCCGATTGAAAACCACGGCAGCAGGATTTCCAGCATCATGGCGGCTCCTTCACCCTGTTTCGTGAGTAAATCCTGTTCAGACACAGCCATCGCGTTGAACGTGACCGGCAATGAATTGTTGCCGCGCAGGCCGAGGCCGTCGAAGCGGCTCCCGATTTCAACCCCGGGCGCATCGGGTCTGGCGATATAAAGTGTCACATCCATCGGAGATTCAGCACCTGGTTTTTGTACGCTCGACACATAAGAAGACGCATAGGAAGCGGACGTGACCCATGACTTGAAGGCATCGGTGGTAAAGCTGTCACCGCAGGGAGTTAACTGCGACACGGGCGCCCAGAACTGACTCCGCGAACCGCGTTCAGAAAAAGCCAGCGTTGTCAGATGTTTTCCAGCAGCAATTTCGCGGAGCAGCGGTTCACGCTCTCCGAGTGTTACTGAGTTCAGGATTCCCTGCGTCGCCGTCACATGCATGACATAAATCATGGCCGTTGAAGCACAGGCCTGAGCGATCTCCTCAACGACGGCCACAAACATCCGCAGCGGCTGAGCCATCCCTCCCATGTCTTTCGGCAACGTCAGGCCAAAGTAACCCGCGTCAGCAAGGGCCTTCATACTGGCAGACGGAAATGTGCCCCGCGAATCCGTTTCATCGGCGTGGGGTGCAATTGAGTTATGAATCAGGTGAGTCAGACTACTCAGGAGTTGATGCTGGTCGGAGTTAACGGCGTACATACAGAAGGAGCCCTTTGGCAGTTCAATGGGTGGAAACACTACACGGAGTGCTCATCCGGAAACGCAATCGCGATAGCCGGGTCAAGTTAACATCGGCCAGTGAAAGGGCAACTGGATCCCGTCGGCGGAGCGACGGGAATTCAGCCGCTAAGACGAAGTGAAACTGAAGACGCAATGTCGATATTGGACGCGACCTTACTTCGCAAACGTCCGGCTGCTGGTTTTTTCTGCGGTGGGGAAATCTTCCGGTAGCGGGAGTGTTACTTTGCCCGTGGCCGCCCATTCAGTGCCGCGCTGGAGTGTCGTGATGAAGCCGACGCACTCCATGGAATACTCCGCATGGCCCATCGGCGTGTGGAAGACGCGGCCTTTGCCATAGTTGATCGTCAAGAGCATCGGCTCATGACGTCCGGTCACCTGCGATTCGGCCGTCGCCAGAATCTGCATATTCTTCGCCGGCCCGCGCAACTTGTCGTAAAGCTCGTCTTTGGCGTGCAACCATTCTGCAGGCATGCCTTTGGTAATCGGATGATCGTCGTTACGAATGATGACGGGGAATTCCCATTGAGCCCCATGGTTGCCTCCGCTGCCCGGTGTTTCATCGCGAACTGTGACGCCCTGGTCATTCACGTAGACATAGGGACCGTCTTTTTCAGTCCGACCACCCCAGCCACCAAGACCAATCATTTCGTTGTATGCCAGCCATTCAGGAAACGCATTGTTTGCTGCATGAATCACGACGAAACCGCCACCTCCGCTCACGAATGTTTCGAAGGCCATTTGAGTTGCTGCGGGCCAGGGCGCGGCCCCGTGACCGAAATTGCTGATCACAACAGAATACCTGCTGAAATCAGGTTTGAAGTCCGGATCAGTGCCATTCGGTGCCGCCGTGGCGACATCGACCGTGAACAGGTTTGTGTCTTCGAGATATTGTTTCATCATCTTTGTTGTGGTCGGCCAGACAGCATGATTGTTCTGACCATCAACAATTAATGCTTTGAGCGGCTCGGTACCTTGCGCGATCGGTTGCAAATACGCAGCGACGATGAGGAAAGTGAAACACAATCGGGACAATTGAAGAAACATGATCGAAGACTTTCCAGGGTTGTGAATTAATGCAGAAACGATCGCGGAGGGCGATCGACATTCACTGACAGCATCCATTTTAATGTAGCGCATTACAGGTCCCGAGGACCGAAACATCCAATGCCGGTGGTGTAACCCACCAGTGTGCGTTTTTCTACCGTTGATCTTTTTACCGCCCTGTGTTTCGCTCGTCAGCAGGGAACGCGGTGGTACAAAAATTGGGCGGTACAAAAATTGTGCGAGTCGACCTGCGTTCCATCTTTCTACCGTCAAATCTTTTTACCGTCCTGTGTTTCCCTCCGGGCCTGAATCACTGCATTTTCCTGAGTCCAGTGGCTCACGCCACCGGCATGACGATGCCCCGGGTTTCCAGCCCTGACGAAGCGTACAAACTTCAAGCCTGGCACGATCACGTCATGGATATCACCTCGTCATTCGATCTCGACAACATTGCCATCGTGCCGCTGGATCAGATTGCGCAAGGTTTCGTCGTCGATATCGGAGTTCAGATAGCGCACAGCGCCGTCACACATCAGCACAAGAAATAGTTCGCCGAGTGTTCCGAAAACTTTCCTCGGTTCGTCAGCGTTGAATTCGAGTCCGCCCGGTTTGGTCCAGATCTCAGCGGTTTCCGGTCCGGCCACAACCGCCAGAATAGTATTTGAGGAGCCGTCGGTGATTTCCCCTAGACCAACTCCGTCATCCATGCGCATCGCAGTATCATCGCCTGCGAAAACATGAATAGTAGTGTGTCCCTTTTTGTCGATACCCGCGACTTTAAAAACGTCCGGCATCTGTTCGATCAGCGCTTTGTTGTGTGGGCTGTCCCAGTCTTCGTCCATATTGAACTGATTGTAAAGCTCCGCCTCTTCAACAAACGGCAGGAGGTACACACGCCAACTCAAACCTGTATTATTGCCCTGCTCCTGCTCACCGTTGCCGTTCGCCGCCGGGAAGTGATTGTAGACGTCATGATAATTGTGGAACGCCAGTCCAATCTGTTTCAAATTGTTTTTGCGGGAAGCCAGGAACGCAGCCTTGCGGGCTTGGCGAATCGCGCTGAACAATTCGACGAAGGCGGGCTTCATGGATTCGACAAACGAAGCCATGTTCCCGGGCTTGGGCATATCATACAGAACAGACGAATCTTTGGTCGTGATTTTGACAGTGTCGAACAGTTCGGCCAGAGTCTCTGCCGTATCCGGAGTCAGCGGTGACTCCGGCACGTTCGTCATTCCCAGAATCTGCGCTTTCTGCATCTGCAACATTCCCTGAGCCAGGGCGGACAACTGCATCGCCGAATTTTTATTGGCCGTACGAACTTCAATCTTTGTCAGAGATGTTCCTGTGCCTGCAAGATCGGCTGTGAACACGGCTCCCTGAAGTCCCTCAAACAGCCCGGGCATCGGAGTGTTTTTTGCCATCTGGTTTCTCAGATCTTTGAGGGGCTCAAGGTCAATCATGCCGGCGATATCGTTCGCCGGGAAATTCTCTGCCAGCTGCTTCCGAACCGTACCAGTGCCCTGCCCCGCGGCCGCTCTGGAGGCCAGCATTTTCTTCAGCAGCGGTTCCGGCCCGATCAGCAACGTGCGGTCATCCGGCAACGCCACCATGCAGCTTTCGAAAACGGTGACTTCCTGCGCGTCAATCTTTCCAGGTTTGCCTTCGCCCAGCCCAACGAGACTGATGTTGAAGACAGCATCACGATCCAGCGGCGCATTGGAGCGCAGAATGATACCCGGCATCGCCTTCACGCGAGAGGATCGATCACCGGAGAGCGTGTCATAGTCAACCACTTCCCCCCCGGCGGCAGTGATGAGACTCGCCAGAACGGCCGGCTCGATTTCAACCGGAAGCGGACGAACGGATCCATCCATCAAACCCACCAGAAATTGCCCGTCGATTTTCCCGAGTGCCTTCACAGGGTTTTCAGGATCAAAATCCAAACCACCGGGCTTTGTCCAGACATCGGCCTTATCGGCGCCGGTCAGGACCATCATGATCGTGTTGCTGGTGCCGTCCGTAATGTCGCGGATCCCCGGCCCCTTGTCATCGGCGAACGGCGAACCTTCGCCTGTGAAGACATGAACCGACGTTTTACCTTTTTCGGTCACACCGGGAGACTGAAAAATCTCCGGCATCATTTCAATCAGCGTTTTATTGTGATCGCTGTCCCACGGTTCATCGAGATGAAACTGATTATACAGATCGGCCTGATCCAGAAACGGGAGCATGTAGACACGCCAGCTGAGATTGCCCTTGTTTTCATCGTCCAGTCCATCGTCGTCCGGGAAACGTCCATAGGTGTCATGCAGGATGTGCATCGCCAGGGCGAACTGCTTCAGCTTGTTTTTCAGTTGTGCATCGTCACCTGCGGGCGCGCGTTGGGGACCCATTGCGCCATCGATTGTTTCGCGGTCAAACAAAATTGCAGCTTCTTCCAGCGTGCTAGGATCCATGCCCAACTGTCGAGCAGCAGCGTTCATCATCTCTTCGACCTCCTGCTGGCCGGACGCTGCTTCCACCAGTTTCCGCAGAGATTCGGATTTCAACATCCGTGATGGCTGAATGGCCATGATACCGATGACGTCTTCGGGCGTGTACCTCAGCACTGCAGACGCTTGTGTTGCTTTTGACTTCGGATCGCCCGTTGGCGATTGACCCTGCTGACCCTCACTGACAGAATGCAACAGGACAATCGTAAGTAACGCCACTGTGTGAACACGACGCATGGGTGAGTCCTTTGAAAAGTATGCATTGCCGTCAGCCATTTGTGCTGTAACAATCCGACGGACGTAAGCGGGGGGCTGCACAACAGCATGGCCGAATCGACGATGATCTTCAAGGTGTGTTCGAAAACCGTCTGGGAAGAGATCAAACAACTTCCCTCATGGACCGGGTCGCCCCACGACCTCCGCGATGGTTTTATCCACTTCTCGACTGCGTCTCAGCTGGCAGGCACGCTGCAGAAACATTACTCCGGGCAGACCGATCTTGTTCTGCTGACGATTGCTGCGGGGACTCTTGGCGATGCTCTGAAGTGGGAGCCATCACGTGGCGGAGATTTGTTTCCGCACCTGTATGGGCCACTGCCGATTAAGGCTGTCATATCCGCTCAGGACCTGACCGGGACAATTTAGTGCTCTGTCGAAATAAGAATTCGGGGTCGTGGACGAGGCGACGAGTCCAGGTCAGTCATGCAACTTCAGGGCCTCGTGGCCTCGTCCACTACGATTTATCCCCTTTGCTGAGGTCGACTCCTTATTTGATGACTGACACAGCACTCGTATTTGCAGGTCAAGCGGTCACCGAGGCTGGTGGAGTTCCTGTTAGCTTTTGACCGCTCGTTCTGCGGCCTGAAAACCACACGTCTTGTGGGCTCCATCGCAGAAAGGGCGAATAGCCGATGCGCCGCAACGGCACAGCGCAAATGTTTCTTTGCCCTTCAAATCGAACACATTGCCGGCAGCATCCGTGACGGTAATCGGCCCGGTGACGAGGAGCGGCCCATGATCTTTTACAACAACTTTGACTTCAGACATTTTGAGATCTTCCAGGGGTTAAACAAGAGTCATAATCAGCACCCGACGATTTCACTATTCGGCTGATGCCGCATCGGCAGTGGGTTCCGGCAACAGAAAGCTGAGTCCAAAATTTACGAGATACACTGAGAACCCAATGATGCAGGCAGTGTAGGCGATTTTTTCAGTCGGGCTGCTGCCAGGCATGAATTCCTGGACGGCGAGCGTACTGGTAACCCACGCAAAGCTGGTGCCGATCAGGCGACCTCCGATATTGGCGGCAAAGCTTTCACCGGTTCCTCGCAGATGCATCGGGTAGACGCCGGGCAGATAATTTCCCCAGAAGCTGAACTGTCCCACCGTCAACAGGCCAGCCAGAAACATTCCGATGTAAGTGAGATTCAAACTGGAGACCGCGGCAAAGCCAAATGCGAATGGCATGATCAGCAGGCCGGGCAGCAGGAACATCTGAATCACCCGTCGCCGGCTGGCAATACGGACAATCAGGAATGCCAGCAGGATTCGGCCAAACAGCCCACCCACTTCCTGAACCTTCGTCACATTGGCGGCGACACCCTGTTCAACCAGCTTGGCGATTTTCATCTGTTCCGGTTTTGGTTTGTCAGCAGCTTTCTCCTTCACCTGCGATTCGACCTGGGCTTTCACTTCGGGCAGACCGGGAACCATCTGTGGCATATGCTGGATGGCTCCGAAGGCCGCTCCAAAAGAGCAGGCAAACATAATCGTCGTAATAATCGTAGTGCGGCGCAGTTGGGGATTGAATAATTCAGCAATGCTGGGTCGACGCAGCGTGCCAGCCGCTTTCTTTTGAGCCCACTTGGGGGATTCCGGCAGAAACGGTCGAATGACCAGCAGCGGCAGCGCGGGGATCAGGCCGCTCATGAGGGTGTATCGCCACGCCGCATTCGTGTCCTTAATCTGCCCCAGCATGCTCTGCAGAAACTCAGGCATCTGCACCGCGGGCAGATCCAGCGCGTAGCCCACCGCCACGCCATTCGCAACAGCGACCATCAGGCCGCCGACGGAGCTAAAGGCCTGAGTGATCCCGAGAACCTTTTCGCGCTGATGGGGATCATCGAAGAGTTCCGCCAGCCAGGCGACCGCCGCAACAAACTCCACACAGACGCCGACAAACACGCAGCAGCGGCACACCAGCAACATGTTCAGTGACGTCGAAAATCCAGCGACAAAGGCCCCGAACGCATACAGCAGAATTGAATACGTCAGAACCCGACGTCGACCGAGAATATCGGTCAGGTATCCACCCAGCAGCCCAAAAATACCTCCGGCAATCGCAGGCACATAGAATAGTTTGCCGACCCAGCTGGCAAATTCAGGCGTTCCCGGCGCAATCCCGCCTAATTCCATCAGGGCCGGGCGGACAATCAATGGCAGCATCAGCAGTTCGTAAATGTCGAATGCAAAACCAATGGCCGCGATGATGCAAACCAGCCACTGAACACCGGTGAGACGGGATGGGGAGGGTGAGGACATTTCAATTGAGACCTTGATGGGGATGTTGTTCGCCGCGACAGCAACACGGCAACTTCGCGTATGTTAACTTCCTGAGGCCGGAATTTTCTGTTCGAAATTCTCCATTCGATACGACGCAGCATAACGATGCACGGGGCGGAGTTAAGGCTTCCGGAACCTGTTTTTCAGGCCATTGCCAGCACTCGGGAATAGCAATCCGACCGATTTTAGAACCGGGACGGAGAAGTTCACTGTTTTTTATGCCCGGTCCGCCTGTCGTTGAGCCTCATCTCGTGATCACAACGCGTTTGTTGTCCGAAATTGCATCTGCCGTGTTGCGGCCGGATGCCAACGTGCATGCGCGTCCGTTTACTGGCTGACACCTGCATGGAGGCCCTGAACGCTGAAGGCTGGCTGGCCGCCCAGGGGATTGAATAAGGGTTCTCGGGCAGCTGACATCCCGGCGAGCGGAGGGACGTCAGTC
>JAGQQS010000128.1 GCA_020426105.1 Planctomycetaceae bacterium | reverse complement strand
CAGACCGCACGCAGCTGCTGCTCAAACTGGCTGCTGCGACAGGCATTGATCGTCAGATGCCCACTGTTATGGGGACGGGGCGCGATTTCATTGACAAGCAGCCGACCGTCAAGTGTCGCAAAGAATTCAACACACAACACCCCGATGACGTCGAAATGTTCGAGAATGGCGCGGGCGATTTGTTGGGCATCGCGGGTCTGCCGATCGGAAATCAGCGGTGACGGACTGATTGATATGTCCAGAATATGATTCTCATGATAATTCAGGACAGGTGCGAAGAAGCTGCACGTTCCGTCTGCAAATCGAGAGGCGACAATCGACAGTTCGTGGGTGAACGGGACGACTTGTTCCAGGATCGCCTCAAGAACACTGAATGACCTCCAGATTTCTTCGCAGTCGGTTTCGTTGCAGACCCGCGCTTGCCCTTTTCCATCGTAGCCGAGGGTGACAGTTTTCAGAATTGCATCGCCACCCAGGTCCGCGATCCCCCGCCGCAATTCATCGGCAGAAGTGATCTTCAGGAATTCCGCCGTGGGAATGCCGATTTTGCGCAATGCTGTCTTCTCCAGCAGGCGATGCTGTGCTGCCCGCAGGAGTTCCGGGCCGGGAAAGACGGGGACGTGCTCCAGCAGTGTTTCTACGGTTGCCACAGGAATATTTTCCTGTTCGTAGGTCACGACATCGACATGTTTCGCGAACTGGCGTAATGCGTCGTGATCCGTGAACGGCACCGACCACGACCTTTCGCTAACCTGACCGGCTGGCGAAACCTGTGGATCACCAAACACTTGTACGCCATAGCCGCATTGTCGTGCGGCAAGAGCAAACATGCGCCCCAACTGGCCACCACCCAGCATTCCGATGGTGGAACCGGGAGAGACGACATGCTTCTTCAACGACATGAACCATTACTCTCCGTTTGTGGAAGGTCGCAGCTGGAAATGGCACTGGAGTCCACTGCAGCGTGTATGCTTGTCCGGCATTCAATGTCTGTACACGCTTTTTGAAGCCATGCGATTTCAGAGGACGGCACGAATCCGCGTCAGAAATTCTGTATTTGTCGGGAATTTCTCCATCGTCTTCGTGAGCTGCTCCATGGCTTCCACCGGACTCATACTCACCAGGCTGCGCCGCAGCATCGTGATGCCTTCCAGCAGGTTCGGATCCAGAATTTTTTCTTCGCGGCGAGTTCCGGACTTTGAAATATCAATCGAAGGCCAGATTCGCCGATCCGCAAGATCCCGACTGAGCACCATTTCCATGTTGCCCGTCCCCTTGAACTCCTGAAAAATCGCTTCATCCATGCGGCTGCCTGTATCAATCAGAGCCGTACCGCACACCGTGAGCGATCCGCCTTCATCGAAGCGACGAGCCTGACCAAACAGTTTTTTGGGAATGTCCAAAGCCCGAATGTCCAGACCTCCGGTCGCCGTGCGTCCTGTGTTGCTCCATTTGTTGAACGCACGAGCCATGCGGGTAATGCTGTCGAGCAGGATAAACACATCTTTACCCTCTTCGGCCAGACGTTTAGCCCGTTCGATAATCAACTGACTGATACGAACATGGCTTTCAACGTCGCTGTCCAGGGAGGATGAAATCACTTCTCCCTTTACCATTCGTCGCATTTCCGTCACTTCTTCAGGACGCTCATCAATCAGCAGCACCATCAGGTAAATTTCAGGGTGGTTCTGACTGACGGAGTTTGCAATGTCCTGCAGGAGCATCGTTTTTCCCGTGCGTGGTGGTGCAACCAGCAGCGCACGCTGCCCTTTGCCGATGGGACACAGCAGGTCCATCACGCGCATCGTCAATGGCTTCGGCCCGACTTCCAGCCGAATCTGTTCGAATGGGTTAATCGCGGTCAACGTATCGAAGACCTTGACGTCCGCATACTGCTCGGGCGTAAAGCCATCGATCAGCTCCACTTCACTCAGCCGGGGACCCTGATTACGAGTTCCCATGCCAACTTCACCGCGAATCAACACGCCTTCACGGAGGTTGTATTTTTCAACGAGCGAACTGGACACAAACGGATTCGAATCTTCTGCGATATAGTTCTTTTTGGGTTCACGCAGAAAACCGTAACCTCGGCTGTGCAGTTCCAGCACACCTTCAAATGTACCTTCGATGACTTCACCGGTTGACTGAACCTGACGACTGCTTCGGCGAGGCATTCCGCGATCCTGCCCTCGTCCACCACGGCCGGGAGCCCCGCCTCGTGGCTGACCACCGTCGTTTCGGCGCCCTCGGTTTCCGCTGCCGCTCGGTCGCCGGCCGCGTCCTCCATCCTGACGATTTCCACTCTGCGGTCGAGCCCGATCGCGTCCGTCATTTCGTGAATCATAGCGACCGGGACCACCGCGATTGTCGGCGCCGCGATTGTCGGGATTGCGTGGCTCGCTGCTGCGATTTTCACCACCAACTTCCGAGGGCACTGGTCCATCCGGACCACGACGTCTTCTTCTTCGTCGCCGGCGCGGTCTGCGGTCTTCGCCCAAACCATCAGCACCCGGCTCACGCTGACTGGCGGTTTCTCCAGCATCACCGCGAACCGAATCCTCATCCCAGCCTGGGGCACGATCGGAGTCATCGCGATCGTCACGGGTATTTCGATGTTCTTCGCTGCGTGAATCTTCACGATTGGTGTCGTCAGGGGTGAAGCGTGAACGTCCTCGGGAACGAGGAGTCTCGTGATCATCATCGTCACCGAAGTCCAGTTCATCTGTACTGAAGTACCGCATTCCGGTTTGAGACTCTACATCCGCAATTTGACGCTCCAGTCGATTGGACGTTCGTTCAATGCGCGATGAGCGATCGAGCAGACTGCCGACTTCGGGCGCTGGTGAAGCATCGGGGGTCGGTTTCGATCGGGGTTCACGACGAGGCCGCCGCTCCGGTGGTGTTTCAGCCGGAGTGGAGGATGTTTCGGGAGTCGATTTTTCGTCCGCAGTCGCACGAGATCGTCGCGGCGTTCTGGGCTCACGCGGTGCTTTCTCTTCAACAACCCCGGTGCCGAAATCATCATCGCTGACCGACTTTTCAACGTCGTCGTCTGCGATTTTACGGCGGGAGCGTGTGGTGGCGGGGCGACTGGTCGCACTGCGGGGAGTGGAGCGACGACGAGGCGATCGCTGGCTGGTTCCTTCGGAATCGGAACTGCTTGTCGGCATAAATGGAAACCTGACTGGGCCTTGTAAAGGGGCGAGGTGAAGGACGATTTTCGTCACGGACCTCGTTCAAAAGATTTTTCCGATTTCGGCAGACCTAACGTGGATCGCGTTCACCACGCTTTGAAGCCTGGCAGAGTACCTGGTGTCTGCTGCAATAAGGATCGGAAGTGTCACGCATGAGATCTAAGTGTGCGTCCTTAACCGGACGCCAAAGGGATGGATGGCTGCCTTTGGAGTACCAGCGAAACGGATTCCCGCAAGACAGACAATGCTATCCTGCCCTCTACCGAAGCCTGCGGCGAATCCAACCTATGATCCTTGAGCGCTTCTCACACACAAACTTCCGATGTTAAAGGAGTCTGTACGCAAGCAGGGGATTTCAGGAAGGTGCTCACAACCCCGCGGAGGAGCGAAAAAGCTTTCAATTGCCAGAACTTTCCGGGATCAACAGACTTTTGATGTTCCAAGGTTTGTGGAAAGCATCAACCGGAAGGCTCAGACAGCGAACGGAAGCTTATCAGGAAGTTCCACTGAGCATTGAAAACAAACGGAACGACGCCCAATATCAGGAAGCCGAACACGTAAAACACACCAGCATCTGAAACGATGCTTCTTAAGAACTTGACGCCGCCATGTCTGGCGGTCCACGCCGCTCACGGAAGCAAAGCGACTTGATCTAAGTATTGAGAGATTTTGGGTCCGTGTCAATTGTACTCTGTCGTACAATATCGAACATTTCCAGAAACTTACTACTGGAAACGAGTCCCTTCAATCTGATCCACCCGCAGCGCACTTCGAATTCGCGCAAATTTTAGGGGGTTTTGCTTAAACTGGTCCCGGTTTTCCGGCGACTGAAAAAGATACAGGTGGCCATCAAAAAAAGCACCGAATCGAATACTCCCCGTGACCGCTCGCTGGGTGTCGGTGAGCACAACGGCGTCACAACCCAAATCCTGAGGTGCATACAACGAAGGATTCTTCAGGAATTGCTCCCGATTGCCTTCCGAGGCAAAAGTGTAACGGACGCCGCGGTAATCCGCAGTGATTTTATCATTCCCGGCCGTCCAGATGCGCTGGTCATGCAGCAGAACAGGACAGAAGCCTTCGAGTCCAATCAGGGGCGGGTCAATTGACGGCTCAGCGGCTTCGTTCACCACTACCGATGGACGGCTGTCCGAGTTTTCGGCCTTGGGCGTCGAGCGAGAATCTGTCAGTGGGCTGGCGGCAATAGTGCTCGGCGGGGCCGGATCGACTGGCTTTGGAACAGCAAATCGTTTCCCGCGTTCTGATATTTCACGCAGCAGATTCAGGTACTGCGACTTCTGCATGTATCCCACATTAAGCGTTTCGATGGTGCCATCCGGAAACATGACAACGTCGCGGGGGACCGAGGTTGCTCCGCAGCGAGACGCCAAATCCGGTTCGTGGGTCACATCGACCTTTACCGAAGCGATTCCGTCGGCCAAGGCCTGCTGAACCTGCGGATCCGCGAAGACTTCCCGGTCCATTCGCTGACAGGGACCACAATACCATGCATGAAAATGGATCAGGACCGGTTGTGATCCAGGTTCAGCAGCACTCCGAGCCTGTTCGTAGGCGGTATGCCAGCCGTGAACCTGCCCGTGGCAAGTCGCAGTTGAAACTGCGAACAGGACTGCCGAAAAAATCGTCATCAATCGCATGGCAGCGTTCTCCAGGGGCGAATTCCGGCAGTCGCAAGACCGGCATCGGAAAACATTCTCGCGCAGGCGATTCCACGCCTGATCCTTGATCTTATCGGTTGACTCACAACCGCAAACCGATGTCCGTTGTGATCCGCATCAGATTTCACGCCGTCGGTCGGACAAATATTCAGATCCCGCGGGCAAGTGAACGCGGGCCGGTTGTAGCGTTTGTCGGAGCCTGATTTGCCGTCCGGGTTTATCGGAGGAGATCGTGCAGACGTTTGTCCAGCAGACTGTCGATTCGCAGTCGACTCATGCTGAAATCGCCGACCACCGTATGGCGATTCGGTACTGACACAATATAGGCTCCCGCGGCGTGTGCCGCCCGCGTACCTGTTTCACTGTCTTCGAGCACAAGCATCTGCGAGGGTAATACGTTCAGCCTGGTTGCCGCCAGTTGGTAGATTTCCGGGTGTGGTTTCCCGTGGGTGACATCTTCCGCCGTAAGCGTGAAATGGAATCGATGCAAAAGTTCAAAGCGTTCCAGCAGCGGTGTCATGTACGCTCGAGGTGAAGATGTGGCAACGGCAAGCGGCAGATTTTTCGCTTCAGCCAGCTGCAGGACTTCATGCAGCCCGGGCATTGTTTCCAGAGAATGCGCAGCGATTTCTTCGAACAGTTCCTTTGTTTCATGCATCAGATCTTCGATGCGATCCGTGATGCCGGTGTGCAGTATCAGCGCGTTGAATGCATCCAGCGGGCGTCGTCCCAGCATGCTGTGCCGGATCACGTCGGTCATTTCAAGCCCTCTGCGTTCCAGCAGTCGCCGACCGGCTAAGTCGAAGACATCTTCGGTGTTCAGCATCAGGCCGTCCATGTCGAATACCACGGCCTGAATTTCCGGGGCGCCGTCCGATGATTCCAGAGTTGTCATGTAATCTCACTTAAATTTCCGCGCCGGTAACTCAGGTCCAGCAATTCCATCGGGTGCAGGACGGGAATGTTATGGCCTGCTTCCTTCAGCTTAGCCTGCAGTTGTAACGAGCAGCCGGCGTTTCCGGATGCAACGACATCCGGTTTCACGTCCATCAGGTTTGCTGTCTTCCGTCGGCCAAGTCGATCGGCCATTTCCGGTTGAGTCAGGTTGTAACTGCCCGCGGCGCCGCAACAGAGCTCCGCTTCAGCAACCGGTCGCAATGTAATTCCGGGGATCAACTGCAGCAGGTCTCGCGGCTGCTGCCGAATCCGCTGTGCATGTTGCAGGTGGCAGGCATCCTGATAGGCAACCACCGCGTCGATTCGCCCCTGCGGTTTGATCGGTCCTAACGTGATCAGAAACTCGCTGATGTCCCTGACCAGGCCGCAGAATCGAGCCGTGTCGGCTTCTTCCGGGTGTGGAACATTCGCGGCTCCGCTCGTTAGTTCGCTGTGAATGTGGCTGTAGTCTTTCATCATCGCTCCGCATCCCGCAACGTTTACGATGACGGCATCAAGCGCTTCCGCCTGGAACGCCTGAATATTCTGCTGCATCAATCCCAGCGCCGGTTCAGACGCACCGCTGTGGTAATGAATGGCTCCACAGCAAGTCTGATTTTGCGGGATCAGAATATCACAGCCGTTTTCCTGCAGGACACGAGCGGTCGCCCAGTGAACATGACGAAACATAGCATCTGCGACGCAGCCAATAAAGAGACCGACTCGCGCTCGGCGGATTCCTTTGGCTGGCAGGAACGCCGGCAGCTCAGGCACCGTCGATTTCAACTGCGGCAACTGTGCCTGCATTCGCTGAAGTCTTGAAGGCAACAGACGTGTGACACCAACCCTCTGCGCCAGACGATCGAAGCCGAAAAGTTGCATCAGTCGAGCTGGTTTCAAAGCCCAGCGCATGCGATTGCGATACGGAAACAGGCCGTACATGATCCAGCGATGAAACCAGTCGGGAGTATGTCCCTGCGGTCGGTCCGGTGCTTTTGCGTGCGATTCTGAGCCAGCCGATGCAGGTGCCGATTCGTGCATTTCGACCCGAAATGGTTCGATCAGTCGTCCGTACTGAACACCACTGGGGCAGGCCGTTTCACAGCTTCGGCAATCCAGGCACAAGTCCAGATGACGCCGTACATTATCCGTCAGTGGCAGCCGGCCATCGACAACGGAACGCATCAGATAAATGCGCCCGCGCGGACTGTCGTTTTCGTCGCCGGTTTCGACGTACGTCGGGCACGCCGATGTGCAAAGTCCGCAATGGACACAGTCCAGAAATCGTTCATACGGAATCGATTGCCCGATTGTCGGCGGCAGCCCCGCTGTTGATGCCGGAGGCTGTTGCGAGCTGGCAGAGGTGGAAATCTCAGTGTCAGACATGGGGTCTCGTTCTTTTTGGCTTCATGTTTCGGCATCGACAACAAAATCGTGTCATGCACGTGTCTGCAATTCGGATTTATCCAAGCAGCTCCGTCAACAGACTTACGTAACGCTCAACGGGTAATGACCTCTCCGGATACCGGACCGCCGAATCCCCGTCGCGAATTTCAAAATACCCTGCACTGCCCGCCAGCAGTTGAGTCACCTCATCCCGGATCTCTGCCACACCGGACATCGTGTCCGTGCGGAGATAAACAATGCCATTCCCGGCTCGACCACAGGCTGACAACCCGGCCGCCTGCGCGATCTGCAGTACCGCGACAACACGCGATGGTGGCACGACAACTCGCATCCACCAGCCATCGTGTTCGGTTCTGCCAAAAATGGAGAAATGCATGGCGGCCCGGCAGTAGTTCAGAACCGCGTGCGGAGTGGCCACGGACGTGACAGAAATTGCAGCACTGCCCAGTTCTTCGGCAATCGTCTTCGTCTGCCAATCACAGGCTTTACGGGTACCGTCAAAGCCCAGAACCAGAAATGCTTCTGCCGAGGCCAGGTTCTCAGGTGTCAGCGAGGAATCGATTGAGTTCATGAAGCTGCTGGCAGCCCGACTGTTGACGACGTCGAGAATCTGTGGAGTTGTGGACGAGAGATTTGTCCGCGTGAGCGCGGACTCGAGTTCCCCGAGTGTCCTGAACGCCGCAACGGAGAGATGCTGTTCTGCAGGCAGCGGCTTGAGTTTAAAAGTCAACTGTCGCAACGTCCCCAGCTTTCCTTCAGCCCCGATGAGCAGGCGGCAGAGATCATAGCCCGCCACATTCTTGACAACCCGCCCGCCCGCATGAAACACGCGTCCTTTGCCATCACTGGCTTCGATTCCAATGACGTAGTCGCGGAGCGTTCCGTAACCGTACTGTCTCGGGCCGCTGACATCAAACGCCACCATGTCGCTGATCGTCATCTCCGCACTGGCGGTATCGATGGGAAGTTGTTGATTTTCAGCAGCCAGAACCCGCTGCAACTGTCCCACCGTGATTTCGGCGGCCACCGTGATTGTCATATCGCGGGCCGGATAGTCAATGACATGCTTCGGCGTTTGCGAAGATTGGGATTGATCGATTGTCATATCAGACTGGCTGCAATGAAAGGAGGTACATCTGTTTATAGACCGAGCCATCGAATCGTATTGGATTTCGATGACTTCGTGAATCAGAGGCGTCTCTGAATCATGAATCGTGTGTCTTCCGTGTCAGCGGCGTTTCCTGTGCCGGCCGGACGTCTTTGAGGTACCGGCCGCAGATCGCGGAGCTGCCTGGATGCGAGGCTCATTCTGCAGCACCTTGTCCAGCCGCTTGCTGAAACTCATGAACTTCGTCATTTCAACAGGCAGGGGTGAACTGAATCGCATCGATTCACCGGTGACGGGATGATTGAAACCCAGCGTTGACGCATGCAGGGCAAAACGCTTGTGAGCCCAGGGGATGTGCTCCCAGAGATCCCTGCGGTATCGATTGTCACCAAGCACCGGGTGTTGTGCCTCTGCAAAATGAACACGGATCTGATTACGGCGTCCGGTTTCCAGCTGGATGGAGACATGTGTCGTATCCGGCAGTCGTTCGGTGACCTGATAATGCGTGACCGCAAGCTGTCCGTCTTCTTCATCATCTGTAGAATAGCGAGTCAAATTTCTGCCGGTCGCGAGATAGCTGCGAAATTCGCCACTCTCCGGCCCCACGACGCCGGCAACCAGCGCATCATATTGTCGTTCGGGTTTGCGTTGCCTGAACTGGTTCTGCATCAACCTCGCGTCTTCTTTTGTTTTGCCGAACATCAGCAGACCGGAAACACCGCGGTCCAGACGATGCACCACGAACGCACCTCGACCGCGTCCTTCGTGTTTCACGTGTTCATTAACCCGATATAACAGCGTATGTGGCTCGCGCCCGTCCGTCGGTACGGTCAGCAAATCAGCCGATTTTTCGACGACGACAAGATGTCGATCCTCAAAGACGATGGAGAATCCGCGATGCTGCTGCCGCTGCGGACGCCGTCGAGGTGAGTAACGTCGGTTCTCTTCAAATCGTACCAGGACCCGGTCGCCCGCTTTCAGGCTCTGCCCGGGATTTGTTTCAACATCGCCATTGAGTGTCACACAGTCATAATCGAACAAACCTGTCACGTGTGACCGTGATCCGCCGACAAGTTCCTGCACGCAGCGATCAATTCGCCCCCCAATAAACGGGGACAGGTTTTCGACGACAAGGTTTCGAGTCAGAAATGGCACTGGACACATTCGAAGTAAAAGGAAAAAGCGGATGTCGCTTGCCACCACCGGTAGAATACCGCACATGGTGACAATCCGCCAACTGCCAGGATTGCCGCAACCACCCGTGTTCGGCAGAAAGTGCCGACAACTTAACAGCAAAAGACCCTGAAATGCGGTGTTTCCGGGTTTTCTTTGGAATGCAGCAAAGTTTTGTCCAGAAACCTTTAGAACACGTGTTGACACTAACTGCCGCCCGGAGATATCACTCGGCCTCTCAACCCGGATTCGATTCCTGAATCCAAATGATCCTTTCTGTTCTCCTCCCTTCTCCTCTTCCGGCTCTCAACCGGAAGTTCGAGCATGTTTGCTGGTGCTGACTTGTTCGCCTTTTGATACTCATCAAAAGTCAAACTGGTCGGCTTCTCAAACTGTTTGTCCCTCCTCTCGTCTCCCCTCTGACTCTCCACTCAGCTCTCAGATTGAGGAAATCATGAACGAGTTCCCAGACGGTGCTCATCATGAGCCGCAGATTCTGCGGTTCCCACAGCCCGTACAAACCGCACTTCCCGAAACGAAATCTGTTCCACCGGAAACGGAATCAACCACACGTACTGTGCTGGTTTTTTCGCCTCGCCCCGGTGCACGCCAGTTACTTGCGGACGATGTCCGCAAGCGTGGCATGCAGGTCTGTGAAACAGACAGCCCGGACGCGATGTTGTTTCATCTCAGCCGACAGGAATTCTGCTGCTGCATCATTGATGATGCAGACACAGTCTCCCGAATTCAGGAGGTGAACGCAGCCATTCGAAATCATTCGAAGGCCGCGCAAGTCATCTGTATCGTCGGTGAAGACTCCCGCTGGGGGCGCGAAACAGTACCGACCTTCGAATGCGAAGTACTCGAACGCCCCTATTCAGCGTCACGTTTCGGAGCCGCGTTACTCAACGCTCTGCGACGCGGCGAACTGATCCGTGAGAACGAAAAACTGCGCCGTCAGTTGCTGAACCGCAATCTGATGGACCTGGTTGGCAGTACGCCCGCCATGCAGTCTCTGCGGGAATCCATTCGAATTGCTGCCGACGATGACCGTACGGTACTGGTCCGCGGTGAACCCGGCAGCGGAACAACGCTGATCGCAGAAGGCCTGCATCGCTGCAGTCGCCGTTCAACCAAGCCGTTCCTCAGAATCGATTGCAGCCTGCATTCCGTTGAGACCCTGGAGCATCAGCTCTTCGGCGACAATACTCCGGACGGATTCCCCGGCTATCTGCGAATGGCGGATGGCGGTTCAATCCTGCTGGATAATGTTGATACGGTGGCTCTGCCGTTCCAGAAACGTCTGGCCCAGTTGCTGGAACAGCGTGCCACGGCGGTCCTGAACGGAAATCCGGAAGGCCCCAATATTCGGTTCATCGCTGCAACGCACGGTGACCTGAATCGTCTGGCCATGGAAGGTCGGTTTCGGGATGATCTGCTGCAACATATCAGCGGAATCACTCTGCAATCGCCTCCCTTGCGAGTGCGTGGCAACGATGTACCACTATTGGTGGAACATTTCATCAGCCAGATTTCGCTCAAGGAAGGTCGTCCTCCTCGACAAATCAGTGCTGAAGCCGTCAACGTGCTGAAGAGTCATGCGTGGCCCGGCAATGTGCGAGAACTGCAGAACGTCGTCGAACGCTGCTGCACGGTCGATGTGATGGAAATGATTGGTCCGGAAGATCTGAGACCATGGCTGCAGAATGATGCCATCCAGGACGGTGCCGAATGCGTTGGGATGACACTTGCCGAAATGGAACGCAAGCTGATCGAATCAACATTCGCCCGCTGCAACGGCAACCGCGAAAAGACCGCCCAGATCCTGCAGATCGGGTTACGAACGCTGTCCGGAAAACTCAGAGAATACGGCTACCCTCCACGAGGCGGCCCGGGTTCTAATATTAAACGCGTTATCGCCGGTTCTATCGGCGAACAAAGAAAAGCAGCTTGATCGACACAACGAACAGTACCTCTCTCCTCCTCCCGAAAAGAGCGAGCTTTCCCCCGGAAGCTCGCTCTTTTCTTTTATGAACCCCTCACGCAGGTTTTGTCATCGGTTCTTAATATGAACGGGGACGCACATTCCCCTGCACCCGAACCGGCAGTCCCATGATCCGCAGAAAGCCTTCCGCATCCGTCTGATCATACGTTCCGCCGCCCTCCATGCTCGCGATCTCTGCTTTGTATAAACTGTAAGGCGACTTGCGACTGCTGACGCGGATGTTGCCCTTGTACAGCGTCAGTTGAATCTCACCCGTCACCGGCTTCTGTGTCTCGCGAATAAACGCCATCAGCGCGTCCATCTTTGCACAGTACCAGAATCCATAGTATACCATCTCCGCTACCTGTGGACTCAAAGAATCACGCAGGTGTGTCAGGTCTCGGTCGAGCGTCAGTTGTTCCAGCCCCTGGTGCGCCGCATACAGCAGCGTCATCCCCGGAGATTCGTACACGCCGCGACTCTTCATGCCCACAAAACGGTTTTCCACAATGTCGATCCGACCGCAACCATTGCGCCCCCCGATTTTGTTCAATTCCTCAACGATTGCTGCCGCACTCAGAGATTTGCCATTCACAGATACCGGGACACCGGATTCGAAGAAAATCGTCACGCTTTCCTCTTTGTCGGGGGCTTCCTGAGGAGATACCGTCATCCCAAAGTCAATGACGCTCTGACCATCCACAGTCGGATCTTCCAGATCGCCCGCTTCGTAGCTGATGTGCAGACAGTTTTCGTCGCTGGAATATGGCTTCTTTGCTGTCGCCTTGACCGGGATGTTCTTCTTTTCACAGTACGCCAGCATTTCCGTGCGGCCCGGAAACAGGTCGCGAAACTTCTTAATCCGCCACGGCGCGATAATGTGAATGCCAGGTTCAAGTGCCTCCGCAGCCAGCTGAAAGCGACACTGATCGTTACCTTTACCGGTCGCCCCGTGAACAAACGCTTCAGCCCCGACTTCACGACCTCGCTGGAGGCATGCTTTTGCGATCAATGGTCGGGCAATACTGGTACCCAGCAGATAAATGTTTTCATATCGCGCCTGCCACTGCAGCACCGGGAATGCAAAATCGCGACACAACTCCTCGCGAACGTCCACGAGTTCCGCTGACTTCGCGCCAATGTCACGCGCCTTCTGCATAATCGCCGCGCGGTCTTCACATGGCTGGCCGAGATCCACATACAGACAGTGTACGTCGTAACCTTCATCCTGCAGCCACCCCACCAGAACTGAAGTGTCTAAACCACCGCTGTAAGCCAAAACGACCGATTTTCCCACGTGAGCTTTCTCCCGAATTCAAAACACCTGCGCAAAATGCCACTTCGCGGCGGAAATGGTAACGCGGTCTCAGTCTGTCGCCACTGTGACGCCAAAGTTTCTGACGAATCGTAGTCACTGCCAACGTAGCCATCACGCGTGATGAGCCTCATCCCTCAGCCGACTCCAACACAATCGTCCGGTGCCAAATTGATTCGTGTGGCAATGGGCGGCCAATCGCAATGTTCGTTCCTGAGGGCTCGTCACGGCGGAGCGTGACGGCTACGTTGACGCACTCAGCAAAGCTGACTACACCGACGACCTGAAGAAGATTCTGAGCAGTCTGAATGTGGCCAGCAAGGAGTGGATCATTCGTCAGTACGACCACG
>JAGQQS010000127.1 GCA_020426105.1 Planctomycetaceae bacterium | reverse complement strand
TGTTGCGCTCCGCTGCACACACCCTGCCATAAATTAACAAACTGGCCTGACCAGTCCCGAAAACCGTGCGACGGACTTCCCGGACGAAAAAACAGGCCAATCGCGGTCACGGTTGCAAGTTCCCGGTAGCGATCGGATAGAATACAGGGACCCGTCGCAGCCGCTGTGCATACCGTACAGAGCAGCCGGGGGGTATGTTTGTCCAGGATCTGTCCAGTGCGGTGTCCTTTTTGTAAACACGATGAAACTAAAGTTATCGACTCACGCAACAGTCAGGATTTTTCGATTCGCCGCCGCCGCGAATGTCTCAGCTGCGAGCGCCGATTCACGACCTATGAAAAGATCGAGGAATCGCCGATCCGAGTCATTAAAAAGGACGGCACCCGTGTCCCGTTCGACCGCGAAAAAATCCGTCGCGGCGTGGAAGTAGCGTGCTACAAAAGACCGGTAAGTCCTGAGCAGATTGACTTACTGGTCGGCGATGTGGAAGGCGCCCTGTATGAAGACGGTGAACGCGAGGTTCCTTCGCGGCGAATCGGTGAATTAGTTTTTAGTGCATTGCGCGACCTGGACAAAGTCGCTTTTGTGCGGTTTGCGTCTGTGTATCGTGAGTTCCAGGACGTTCACGATTTTGTCGATGAATTGCAGCCGATTCTGGATGGACGTCGACGCGACAGGTGAGGTTTGCTTTGCAGAATCCCCAACCGTCTCTTCAATCCGGGCGTGTCTTAACGGGGTTCTGGATATTACCCGCAGTTCCTCGTTCCCTGACCTGCGCGGCGATGCTGGTGCTTGGTGTCTGGCTGGCCGATACTTGTGCCGTTCACCAGTTCCCGGTGCCAACGGCCGCGGCAATGTCCTGTGGATTTTTGTCGTGTTGCAGCGCGTTACTGCTGCGCCGCATGGCATGGTCGCGCAGTGAGACCGCCGCCCTGCTCATGGCGATGCTGTGGGTCGGCGTTTCCTTCTGGACGATCCGAAATCGTGCCGATGACGGGCAGGACGTGGCTCTGCTGGCCGCCTCGACTGAATTCTGTGATGACCCGGCCGTCCGTGTAATCGGCGATGTTGCAAATATTCCGGCACTGAGTCTGCCGAGGGACGGTGGCGGCCAGAATTTTCACGCGGAATCGCCGAGAACTCTGCTGCTGCTTCAGACAAGGTTCATTCTGCGCGGAAATGACCCGATTCGGGCGCGGGGCGTGTTGCGGGTGCTGATTGAGGGTGATGCGACCGATGTGCTGGGCTGGGGGGATCGGATTCAATTGACGGGCCAGATCGATCTTCCGGATCAACAAAGGAATCCAGGTGAGTTTGATTTTGCACGCCACATGCAGCGGAGGGGAATGTCGGCCATGGCATTTGTCCGGCATCCGGCCGCGGCAAGTGTCATCCAGCCGACAGGCGTCTGGAATCCAAAGCGCTGGTTCAACGCGTTTCGACAGCAGACCGTTCTGCTGCTGCGTGACAACCTGACGATTCGAAATCGAGCGACCGCAGAAGCGTTGTTGTTGGGAAATCGTGGCTACCTCACACCAGACATGGAACGAGACTTTATCGCCAGCGGCACGATGCATTTGCTCGCGATCTCCGGCCTGCATGTGGGCATTCTGTTCGTGTTTCTGGTCCGAGTACAGAATCTGCTGCTTGTGCCCCGAACCCGTGCACTCCTGCTGGCCGGTCTGGTCTGCGTCTTTTACGCTTTCTTGACGGACCTGCGGCCATCCGTCACGCGCGCGACGTGCTTTATTCTGCTGTATATTCTTGGCCAGATCCTCTCGCGCGACATGCGGATGGGCTCTCTGATAGGTGCGACAGTGATCGTGCTGATCCTGCTCGATCCGTCCATCGTATTCGATGTGGGAGCCTGGCTTTCCTTTCTCGCGGTGGGTGCCCTCGGCTGGGTGTCAGAGCATGAACCACCTCCCGAAGATCGCCCTGCTCCGCCGGATGCCGTTACATGGCAGGATCAGTTTCGCGAAATATGCACGCAGATCGGTGCATGGATCCGGCTGAATTATCGCCGCATGCTGGCGATCACCGTGTTGTCGGCTCCGCTCGTGGCATCGTGGTTTCATGTGGTATCCGTGCTGGGTATGGTGATCAATATCCTGCTTATCCCGCTGACGACGGTGACTCTGATCTGTGGGTACGTGGCAATCTTTATCGGATTGTTCGTGCCTCCCCTGGCTTCGAGCGCGGCGATTCCTTTCGACGGGATGTTGTCACTGCTGCAACTCGGGGTATCGCTGGCGGCGGATGTTCGGATCGGCTTTGTGATGATCCCCGACCTTCCGTCATGGTTCGTTCCGGTCTATTACGGTTTACTGGCGCTGTCCGTGATGACTCAGTCTGCTGTCGTACAGCGATACTTGAAATTCAGTCTGCTGGTATATGTGATTCTCGTGTTCCGCATGGTTTGTGATGTGCCGGAGCATGATGGACTCACCTGCAGCGTGCTGGCTGTCGGTCACGGCAATGCCGTCGTTGTGCAGACCCCCGACAATCGCGTGCTCGTGTTCGATGCAGGTGCCATGCACCGCGGTGAACGGACCGCAGACACCGTTTGCCGATTCCTCTGGAATCGCGGCTGTCGTATGATCGACGCTGTTGTGATCTCGCATCCGGATCTTGATCACTACAACGCGGTTGCCAGCCTGCTGAAACGCATGCCTGTCGGGCATGTTTTGCTGACACCAGAATTCGTCCGGACAGAATCGGCGACCGTGCAGGAAGTACTCGATACCATCGCCAGACTCGACGTTCCTGTTTCGATCCCGGTAAGCGGTGATTCAGTCGCGTGTGATGATCTCCGCGTCTCGTTCCTCAAGGCTGGCACAGAGCCGGGGGCTGGGTTGTCCGACAACGAAGCGAGTGTTACCGCGATCCTGGAATATGCCGGGCGCCGCATCTGCCTACCTGGCGATCTGGAAGGAGATGGCCAATCCCGACTTCTGTCGCGGCTGATGCGATGCGATGTTCTGATGAGCCCGCATCATGGCAGCCCGAAGTCGAATCCGCCGACACTGGCGACAGTCATTCAGCCAGCTCATGTGATCGTCAGTTCCCGCGATAATCACAATCGCCGGTATCTGTCCCGCGTGTACGATTCTGCGTCGGTCATTCACACCAGCGCAAGCGGTTGTGTGACAGTCCATGTCGCACCCGACGGGACTCTGGAGGTCGCTGGCTTTCGGAACAATGATGGTCGTTCC
>JAGQQS010000126.1 GCA_020426105.1 Planctomycetaceae bacterium | reverse complement strand
TGTACGACGAACCTTTTGCCGACGCGTCAGCGCTGCCGACCATGGCTGTGTCCCGGCTCGCAGCCAGACATGTAAAGGTTGTCCTTTCCGGCGATGGAGGTGATGAACTGTTCGGAGGATATGCACGGTATGCCCACGATCTGCGGGAAGCAAAACTCAGAAATTCTGTTCCGGCAGTCGTTCGGTCGCTCGTGCTGAAGCCAATGGCCGCATTCTGGCCGAAGGCGGACTGGCTGCCGCGCGGCCTGCGTCTGAAGACTTTGTTGCAGAATTTGTCATGTGCCCCCGCGGAAGCATACGCAAATACCGTTTCTGCCTGCCGACAGGCCATGCGCCGCAACCTGCTGAACAGTGACTTCGCCTTGTCACTTCAGGGCCACCAGCCGGAGCATTCAATCATCACAGCGTTTCGACAGGGCCACCGTGATGCCCTCAGTGGCATGTTATCGGCAGACACCAATGTACTGCTGCCGGATGATTTTCTGACCAAAGTGGATCGTGCCAGTATGGGGTTCGGCCTCGAAGTTCGGCCACCATTCATCGACTGGAAGCTGATGGAGCTGGCGGCCTCAATGCCGTCTGAATACAAGATCCGCGGTGGCTCCAGAAAATGGATACTCAAACAGTTGTTTGAATCCCGCTTACCACAGGGCCTGGCAAATCGCCGCAAACAGGGATTTGAATTGCCGATCAATGAATGGCTGCGTGGTCCGCTGCGTGACCAGGTTCACACCTATGTGCTGAATCCGCGCGGCGGGATCGCCGGATTTATTAATGTCACGTACGCCAGGCAGTTGTTTGATGCTCACTGCAAAGGCACCGGGCGCCACGGTCAACTGTTGTGGAGCTTACTGATTCTCGCCCGCTGGCTGGATACCTGGTGCACCTCTCCGCCTCAGCCAAAACCCTGCAGAGAACCATCGACTTCCGCTATCATGAGAACTTCCTGAAATGGCACTGGATCAGTTTGCGACAACTTCACCAGGCAAACAACAATCGGTCACCATCCCGACACGGCTGCGGTCGCGCGCCGCTGACGCAACGCTGCGAAACGTTCCGATCATGGCTGGCCTGTGCCTGCCGAAAGGCGGGCTTTCAGATGTTGCCGGTGGCTGCGTCAGGGGGCTAAGCCGACACGACAGGATTCCTGCACAGTTTGAAGTGCTGAATCGCTGGCATGATGGCAGTGTACGCTGGGTGCTGGCAAGCTTTGTCGCGCCGGAGATCCAGCACGATGACCTCGAACTAAGCGTTTACGCATCTTCGGAAATGTCCATCCCGTCGACAGCACCCGTGTACAACGTGGCGACCGTACGAGGTCTCTGCGGGGAAATATGCCTGGTCACTCGTGATCTCAGCGCTGACCCGCCTGCTGAGCAAATATTGCGTCTGATGCCCTGCCTCTGCGACGTGACAGGGACGGAGCTGCCGCTGAAGATTGAGACCATTCGTGAAGAAGTGACAGGGCCGATCCGGCAGGTATTCGTTATTTCGGCGCGCGTTCAATCTTCACCATACGTGACGCTGCAGCTGCGACTGACCCACTGGGTTTCTTCGGGGCTGGTTCATGTCGAGACCCGCATTCGCAATACACGGCGTGCGAAACATCCCGGCGGGCTCTGGGATCTCGGGGACGCAGGATCATTTCGATTCGGAAGCCTCGAAATTGCCATCGTCAGTGATGACATTCCGGCCAGCGCGAATACCCTGTGGAAAGCTGAGCGGCATGAGATCGCTCACTCCACATCCAGTGAAGTCTTTTTGCGGCAGTACAGCAGCGGGGGCCAGCACTGGAACAGTTCGAATCATATCTCGGCGTCTGGTCAGGTTGAAATCACGATGTGTGGCTATGAAGCCACTGACGGCCAGCGAAAGATTACGGGCAATCGGGCTGAACCCACATTTTTGGTGGAAGGGGATTCGGCGTATCTGACTGTTGCCGTTCCCGAATTCTGGCAACAGTTTCCCGGCAGCCTTGCAGCGGCCATGGGGACTCTTGAAGTCGGGTTGTTTGTCGCTTCGGCTGAATATGAACTGCAGGGAGGTGAGCAGAAAACGAAGTCCTTCTGGCTCGCATCGGGGGCGGGGGCGGGAAATATCGACATCCTCGACTGGGCACACGATCCGCCGAGATTGTTGCAATCCCCCGCATCGATCGAAGCAGCGCAGGTATTTCCGTGGTTCTGTGAATCGCGGACCGAATCAGGGATTGCCGCTTATCTGCGCGATGCCACGACCGGAGCATTCAGTCTTAACGCACGGCGCGAATCGATCGACGAGTACGGCTGGCGGAATTTTGGGGATATTCCGGCAGATCACGAGCAAAAGCATTATGCCGGATCAAATACGATTGTGTCGCACTACAACAACCAGTTCGACATGATCTACGGGGGCATTTCACAGCTCGCAGCCACCAGTGACCTGAAATGGTTTGATCTCCTCGATCCGCTGGCGCGACATGTGATGGATATCGACATCTATCATACGCAGGATGATCGAGCGTCGTTCAATGGCGGTCTGTTCTGGCATACCGATCATTATGTTGATGCCCATTCGAGTACGCATCGCACCTATTCACGCCACAACCAGCAGCCGGGACAACCTTATGGGGGCGGACCGAGCTGTGAGCATAATTATACAACCGGACTGCTGCACTATCATTTTCTGACTGGCAGCCCGGAGGCACGCGAGACGGTCCTTTCGCTGGCAGACTGGGTGATCATGATGGACGATGGTCGTCATACGGTCTTCGGCCTGCTCGACAACGGACCAAGCGGTGCAGCTTCCGCGACGGTGACCGAAGACTTTCATGGCCCCGGGCGCGGAGCCGGCAATTCGCTCAACGCACTGCTGGACGCGTGGCTGCTCACGAGTTCAGATCGCTATCTGCGCAAACTGGAAGAACTCATTCGCCGCTGCGTACATCCGAGGCAGAATCCAGGTGATCTGCATCTTCTGGATGCGGAAGTGCGCTGGTCGTACACGGTATTCCTGAATTCACTGGGGCGTTATCTGCTGGCAAAGTCCAACGCGGACCAGCTTGATGCCATGTATGCGTACAGCCGCGACGTCATGAAAACCTACGGGAAATGGATGGCCGAAAATGAACGACGAACACTGGATCATCCCGAAGAGCTCAAGTATCCGACAGAGGCCTGGGCGGCTCAGGATTTTCGCAAATCCAATGTACTGCGAATTGCTGCTGCCTGTGAAGATGACGCCGACCGTGCAGCGGCCATGCGTTTGAAAGCCGATCAGATCAATGATGCGGCATGGAAAGATCTCGATGCTTTCGGAGATGCCCGGCTGACGGCTCGCTGCTTGTCGATTCTGATGACCGAAGGTTCCCGCGAGGTCTTTCATAGAACGTGCGAACCGATCCTGATTCCCCCATGTGCGGCCACGTACGATTTTGCCGCGTGGTCCATGTTTGTGCCTCAGAAACAGCGAGTCCGATATCTATTGCGGTCACCCGTGAGCCTGATCTCCGCGGGTTTCCGGGCATTGCACCCGGTGCGGATCGCGGACGCGATCAGGGCATTCAGGAGACACTTTTATTAGCGGGTGTTTGTCTAAATCCAGAATCAAGAACAGCTCCGAGCCGGACCACGATCAATCATACAAATTTCAGCTGCCGTCCATCGTTATAAATCAATCATCATGATTCAATCGACACCATCCATTTTGTCCAACAGCCGAACAGACGACCGTCCGACGGTTTGCCATGTGATTCATGCGCTGGGAGTGGGCGGCGCGGAAGTCCTGGTGGATCAGATGCTTCGCTTCCTGAACGATGAATTTCGCTGCATCGTGGCTGTCCTTGATGAAATCGGTGAAATTGGGGAGCGTTTGCAGCGTGACGGTTTCACAGTGAAGCATCTGCACCGCGCTCCGGGAATTGATCGTGGATGCGCACGGCGACTAAATGACTTCGCAGATCGCGAGGGCGCGGAAATTCTGCATGCGCATCAATACACTCCTTTCTTTCAGGCGATGCTCAGTCGTGGATTGTTTGGACGTCGCCCGGTCGTTTTTACCGAACATGGGCGGCATTTCCCGGATCTTCCCGATCGCAAACGCTCGATCGTTAATCGTCTGATGCTCCGCGGCGGTGATCGGCTGATTGGCTGCGGTCACGCAGTCCGTCAGGCGCTGATCTCGAATGAGGGTCTGCCGGCATCACGCGTTGAGGTAATTTACAACGGGGTAGACCTTGACACTCACGGTCCGGCTTCGCCAGGGGCGCGAGCAGCGATTCGTGCGGAATTCGGCTATAGCGATGATGATTTTGTCGTCATTCTCGTGGCCCGACTGCATCCGCTGAAAGACCACCAGACAGCACTACGCGCGATCGACCTGGCCCGTCGAGGGATCTCCGGTCTGCGACTTTTGCTCGTGGGTGACGGAGATCAAAGAGCGACGATTGAACAAACCATTCGCGAATTGAAACTGGAAGAGAATGTGACATTGGCAGGGACCCGCACCGACGTGACAGATCTGCTGGCGGCCGCGGATGCTTTCCTGATGTCGAGCATCAGTGAAGGCATTCCGTTGACCGTGATCGAAGCCATGGCCGCACGCATTCCGGTTGTTGCTACAGCGGTCGGCGGACTTCCGGAACTTATCGAACATGGTGTCTCCGGGTTTCTGGCACCGTCGGGGAGATCCGACATGCTTGCCGCAGCACTTATCGACCTGCAGCGGGATGCGAATCTTGGCAGACGTATTGCCGGTCGCGCGGCACAGCGCGCGGCAGAGACGTTTTCACTTAAAGGTATGCTGAATGCATATCGGAATGTTTATCGGGACACCCTGATCTATCGCCAGGATCCACGCAGAAGCAATAGGAGCAACTCACAGTCAACCGGCTCCGGAAAGAACATCGGAGGCGAAACATGATTGCGAGGATCACTCGGAAGCAAGCGATCGGATCGCTGGTCGTATTCTCCGATGACTGGGGACGGCATCCGTCATCGTGTCAGCATCTGGTTCATAACCTGCTGGATCGATATCCGGTGGTGTGGGTCAATACCATCGGCACTCGTGCGCCTCGCTTCGATCTGCAAACGATGAAACGAGTTTCCGAAAAGCTGCGTCAATGGGGGAGCGGTCGGCTGCTGACAAGGGGACCAAAGACTTCCGGTGCCGGTGACTCCCGGTCACCGGTGCATCCCAACCTGACCGTCCGTAATCCAGGCATGTGGCCGTGGTTCGGCAGCAAATCGGACAGAAAACTCAATCGCTGGCTGCTTTCCAGTCAGCTGAAACCCGTGATCGCAGAACTTCCGGAGCCGGTCATTGGACTGACAACACTTCCGATCACAGCTGATTTACCGGATGCCATGCCGGTGGATCGCTGGGTGTATTATTGTGTCGATGATTTTTCACAGTGGCCGGGACTGGACCGCGACACGCTCCGCCGCATGGATCGAACGATGATTCATCGAGCCGATTCACTGCTGGCAGTCAGTGAAACACTGCAGGAGATGATCGCCAGTGAAGGACGCACATCGGTGTTACTGACCCATGGCGTTGATGTTGATTTTTGGAATGGCTCGTCTGGTGCAAAAACAGCAGCGGAGCTGTTGCGCGTGCCGGGCCCGAAGATTGTCTTCTGGGGCGTGATCGATCGACGCATGGACGCGGCCATGTTGCATCAACTGTCCCTCGACATGAAAGACGGCACAATCCTGCTGATTGGGCCGCAGCAGGATCCTGATCCCGCAATTCTGGGACTTTCGAATGTCCGCACGATGCCCGCGCATCCTTTGGAGTCTCTGCCGGGGATCGCCCAACAGGCAAGTGTCCTGGTGATGCCATACGCAGACCTTCCAGTGACGCGGGCCATGCAGCCATTAAAGCTGAAAGAGTACCTGGCCACAGGAAAACCCGTAGTCGTCAGTCAACTTCCTTCGACCGCAGCATGGCGTGATTGCCTTGATGTGGCAGAAACACCGACCGAGTTCAGCCAACTGGTCCGCTCCCGGGTGCGGGATGGGATCCCGGAATCGCAAATGACTGCAAGAGCTCGACTGGGGCAGGAAAGCTGGAAAAGTAAAGCGGCGTTACTGGAGGATGTTTTAAGAGGAATCAGATCATGATCACGCCCAGAGATCCGGATTCACTAATCGGCATCGCGGAATCACGTCCGTATGTCCTGCACACGCGCGTGGTCACAGGGACAGGTGGCGGGCCGGAAAAAACAATCCTGAACTCGCCGCGCTATCTGGCAAAATACGGCATCGCCTGCAGTTGCCTGTTTATGCGCCCCCCCGAAGATCCGGGATTTGCGACGATCGAGGACAAGGCCGAAATCGCGGGCACCGAAATAATCGGTCTCGACGATCGTGGCCCTTTCGACTGGAATGTGATTCGGCAGTGCATTCGCATCTGTCGCGATCGGCATGTCGATATCTGGCATGCGCACGACTATAAAAGCAATGCCCTCGGCTTGCTGGTCCGGCGATTCCATCGTATGCATCTGGTGACAACAGCCCATGGCTGGGTGCGATTCACGGCAAAAACGCCGCTGTACTACAAGATCGATCGCTACTGCATGCAGCGATACGACGACATTATCTGTGTCTCCGAAGATCTGCACGAGCGCTGCGTTGAAGCGGGAATTCCGCGGCAGCGGCTGCATCAGATTGACAACGCGATTGTGCTGGAGGACTACTGTACAGAACCGCCGACACCCGTTGAGAAAGCTCGATTTGGCTTTGAGGGGCGACGCTTTATGATCGGTGCGGCAGGGCGATTATCCGAAGAAAAGGGGTTTCATCATCTGATCAATGCGGTTGCAAAGCTCGTGCATGCGGGGCACCCGATTGGACTTGTGATTGCCGGCGAAGGCCATCTGCGAGAACAGCTGCAGCGTCAAATCGAAGAACTGGGGCTGCTGGATTGCGTACGACTCTGTGGATTTCTGCCTGATCCGCGTGAACTTTACCGAGCCATCGATGTCTTCGCGCTCAGCAGTCTGCGTGAAGGGCTGCCCAATGTCGTGCTTGAGGCGATGGCGTCGCAGCGGGCCGTCGTCGTCACAAACTGCAATGGAATTCCAAAACTCGTACAGCATGAATGTAACGGACTCATCGTACCACCGGACGACGAATCAACGCTGCACGATGCTCTCCGCAGATGCATTCGTTCGCATGAATTGCGAAACAGACTCGCATTGGCTGGCCGGGAAACCATCGTCCAAAAATTCTGCTTCGGTCGGCGAATGGAAAAAATCGTCGATGTATATCGGGGTCTCTCGCCACGAATCAGTGCGGGCATCAAGATGAACGACGTGCCGAACGTCTCCACTTATCAAACGCCGATTTATCCCCATCGCTCAGGTTTCAGGATTGCAGATTCAACCAAATGACAACCATGCTGAAAACTCAAACCAACACCATCAAGTTGCACTGCGAAGCCTCGCCGCCGCCGAACTGGAATAGTTACCTCACGGCCTGGGGTTACGACGGCTTTCATTTGCGAATCGAATGGGCCACCGTGTTCGAAAAGGCATTTCGCCATCGCCCCCGATTCCTCTGGGCTGAACAAAATCACAAGATCGTCGGCGTCCTGCCGCTCATGCATATTTCCGGTCCGATCTTCGGAAGTTTTTTGGTGAGTCAACCCTATTTGAACTCCGGTGGAGTTCTGGCGGATTCGGCCCACATCGCGTCTCTCCTGATCGATCAGGCCGTGAACCTCGCTGATTCACTCAATGTGAAACATCTTGAACTCCGGCATGAACGCCAGGCTGTGCACAATGGACTAAACTCCGTTAACACGGAAAAAGTACATATGCGCCTGGTACTACCGTCATCGGAGGATGAACTGTGGGCTGGATTGAAATCGAAACTCAGGAGCCAGATCAGAAAACCTCTCAACGACCCCTCGTTGTCAATCGCGTTCGGACGCGTCGATCAACTGAACGCATTCTACAGTGTCTTTTGTCAAAATATGCGAGATCTGGGAACTCCGCCGTTCTCGAAGAAATTGTTTCTCGAGATGCTCGCACAGTTCGGAGAATCTGCGGAGATCTGTACCGTTTTGAGTCACGGTCAACCTGTCGCCGCAGGATTCCTTCTCCATGGACCTGAAGTGACGCTGATTCCCAGTGCCAGTTCACTCCGAAAATTTAATCACACCGCCTGCAACATGCTGCTGTACTGGCACTGTCTCAGGCGGAGTGTCGAACGTGGCCAAAAGGCATTCGATTTTGGACGCAGTTCCCACGACAGTGGCACGTTCAAATTCAAACAACAATGGGGGGCTGTGGAGCATCCGGCTGTCTGGCAGTATCGTCTGCGCAAAGGAGACCTCACAGATGTACGTCCTAACAGTGGAAAGTTCGACAAAATGATCGCGGTTTGGCAAAAACTCCCGATCTGGCTCACGAAGATCATTGGCCCGGAAATTGTCCGGGGGATTCCATAGGGTCCACCTAAATCGAATTGTCGTGCCAGGCTTCAGAAAAATTGAGCCAGAGAAATCCCTCCGCAACAGCCATACGTAGGGGAGAACATTTGCCATCCGGGAAATTTCGAATGCAGTGTTAATCCCTGAATCGACATCGGGGTTATGGCATCGGGGGACAATTCTGTCTTGAACGATCGGGCCTGAAAAGCGCAGAAAACGGATCGCGGGAATTTGGGAAAACATGTCGTGTTCTGAAAAGGTATTTGGCAACATGTTGGTTGCTGCTACGATTTTAGTGCAATCGACAGATAAACGCCGAGGTATGCTGCAGTAATCGCCGCACTGGGGAGTCGCGCCGAGGTTTTGTCAGCTGCCGTGCTGAATCGTCTGTTTCGCAGCGAATTCTGGACTTCGATGGCGCTGGGTTCCTGGGATTTTGGCTTCGTTAAGTTGGGAATAGTCAAATGCAACCCTCTTTTGACAGTTCGGGCGTGGGGACGCCCGGGGGATTTTCCGGTGTTTCTACCGAAATGCCTTCGGTTCGGTTTGTCTGGAGCCTGCGGCTGATTTGTGCGTTGGCCCTCGGAATATCGGTCTATCTGGCCTGGACGGCCTTCATGATGGGCAATGTCTACGGTTGCAGTGGCGGGGACCTGATTGACTGCGAGCACATTCTGACCAGTCACTGGTCAAAAGTCGTGGGTGTTCCGGTGAGCGTTCCTGCAGCCGGGCTGTATGCGAGTCTGATTGCGCTGCTGGCCTTCGCGCGTCAACGCGGTCCTGAGCGGTTGCGGCAGTTAGTCTGGGGCGGGATGACCCTGGGGAGCCTGATGGCCGGGCTGGCTGCGCTGTGGTTCGTCGGTCTGCAGGTTTCCGAAATGAAGTTCTGCCCTTACTGTCTGCTCGTGCATACCTGCGGACTCATCCTGGCCTGCACAATGCTGATGTCGCCGCTTTGTCCGTCTTCGTTGAAATTGAAGTCAGCGGGGATCAGCCTCATGGGAGTCGCCACGCTGGTCGTAGTACAAGGGGCGACGCCAAAACCTGATATGTTCGAGACAGTTCGCTATGATGAGATTCCCACTTCCGTCGAAGGCGCATATTCAACGAATGATGTAACGGAACTCGAGGTGTTTGAGGCACCGGGCGAAGTATTTGAAGCGCCGGGCGAAGCATTCGCTCCACCCGTTGGTGCATTCGAAGCTCCGACATTTGGCGATGCTGCCGCGGCTTCAGATCCCATCGGAACAAATGATTCTGCCAATCTGAAATCCAGTGAATCCTCCGAAACCACGACAAAGGATGGACAGCCTTCAGTTGCCTCCACACTGTTGCTCATTGTGCCACCACGTTTACTGCAGTCATGTGAGCTGTTCCTGACACTGCCTGAGTCCGATGAAGCATCTGCAGAGCCCACTGCCTCAACGACATCGGAAGCGAATGAATCAGGCACAACTGCGGCATCTGCAGTGAGTGACGAAAACGCGACGAAAGAGAAAACAGAATCGTCAGACAACGGCGACAATGAAAAAGCGGTTAGTGAAGTTCCAAAGCCTGCGGAACGAAGACTTCTGACATTTGCCGGCAACCGCTTTACACTCGATGTCAAACAGTGGCCTCTGCTGGGCAGAACGGACGCAAAGTTCGTGTTTGTGGAGATGTTTGACTATACCTGCCCGCACTGCCGGAACACCCATCAGGCGATCCTGGGGGCACAGAAACAGTATGGTGATGACCTGGCCATTTTCGCGTTGCCGGTCCCCCTGGAAAATGCATGCAATCCAGCGGCTGCCGGCGCGGGCCATCCCGGTGCCTGTGAGATGGCGAAGATCGCCGTTGCCGTCTGGCGACTGAGTCCGCAGAAGTTCCAGACTTTCCATGACTGGATGTTTCAGGGGCATCGCACTGTTTCGACGGCACGACAATTCGCGGAATCGCTGGTGGGCAAAGTTCCCCTCCAAACCGAACTCAGCTCAGCCGTTCCAGGTCAGTACATCAGTCGACATGTCAGCCTGTATCAACGAGTGGGTTCCGGCCAGGTCCCAAAGCTGATTTTTCCGGCCACCACGATGCAGGGTGAAGTGAACTCGCCAACAACGCTTTGCAATGCCATTGAACGAGAACTCGCAGTCGTGAAGAAGTAGACTGCCTATGGCCCGGATTTGTGTATTCTGTGGATCTCGTTCTGGCGATTCGGACGAGTTCGCTGCGGCTGCCGAAAAGGTCGGTACGCTTCTGGCTGCATGCGGTCATACCCTGGTCTATGGCGGTGGCAGTACCGGGATCATGGGTGTCCTTGCAAACGCCGTACTGCGCGCCGGCGGCAACATCATCGGCGTCATTCCGGAACATCTGGCACGTCCCGAGCTCATGCATGACAAGGTTCAGGACATGCGCATCACAGCTGATATGCATGAACGAAAAGCTGTGATGCATAGTCTGGCCGATGCATACATCGCCTTGCCTGGTGGTTACGGGACCCTGGAAGAACTGTTTGAAGCCGTGACATGGGCTCAACTTGATCTGCACACGCGCGAAGTGGCAGTGTTGAATGTCTGTGGTTTGTTTGATGGTCTGTGTGCCATGCTGGACAAGATGACCGATCACGGTTTTCTGTCGGCGGACTGCCGAAGACACTTGCGCGTGTATTTGGATTCGCAGCAACTGCTTGACTGGCTGTCCCGTCTCGGTGAAACGCGCTAAATCTGATCCCGCAGCAAGCGAATGTTCCATAAGCAGAGGCAGCCTCTGTTATCAGGCACTGGCTCGCCGGGTCGATGCCGTTTCGGTCTGAATCGCCGCTCGCACTTCAGTCAACCGATCAGCCACACTTTGCAGTGCCGTGGTCATAATCTGCTGCTGCGCGACAACCTGTTCGAGCACATGGCAGACTCCACTGAGTCGGGATTCCTGCTGTTTCACTTTGGTGGCAATTTCCTGGAGCTGTTCACGATCTGACGCTAAGAATCGCTCGTCAATGCCGACTACCCGCAGGGGCGGAGGGGCCAGTTTGATCGAGGCGCCCTCAACCGATCTGCGTGCGGCATTCAACAACCGATCGATCGAGTCAACAGTCGTTTCCTGCAGTTCGTTCAGCAGTCTGAATTCATGTTCCAGTCCGGAAACCAGCTCCGTCGCCGACAATTCAGTGCTCGATGCCACGTCCACAGCGGTTTCGAACTCATCGGACACCGTCGATAAGGCCCGTGCAGATCCAGACTGGGCTTTGTCACTGACAAATCGGAAAACGAGCCTCACGTCGCCGATTTCGACGAGGTCACCATCGCAGAGAACAGCGCGAGATACAGCCTCACCATTCACCACCAGTTCCGGGCGCTCGGCCATCAATGCGATGGAGGCTGACGTACTGGTGACACGCAGGATTGAATGTAACGCGGGCACTTCGTGATCGCCCAGCCGCAAATCACAGGCCGTCCCATGTCCGATGAGGAATGAGCCCTCGGAGATCGGACGAATCGGAAACCGCGCATCGCTGTCTGCTATCCGCAGGAAAGCGACGGCATCGCGGGGCAAGAATTTGATAATATTTTCCACGGCCATCCTCGCCGTCCGCACTAAAAGTCATCCGTGACACGATCATTGATGATGAATCAATGTTCGCGAAATAGTTCTCCATTCTGTTCGATCGTCGCTCTGACGCTGCAGCGTGAGGCTGGTCAGACAATTCTGATGACATTCAGAGACTTAGCCCCGTAAAGCCGACAAAGTTTCGCGCGGCAATAAATGCCGGTTTCTCTGAGATTTCTCCAATCCTGCAGCCAACCGACTCCACGCAACTCACTCAACGCAGATGGTATCATTCATGTGGCCGCGTGCCTCAAACATGCGCTCACTAAGTCCCAATCAGCTTTCGATTAAATCTACCTTCATTGATTGTGGGACGTTCGGGTCGACCTTTGTGATTGTAGGTGAGCTGCATATTGTCAAGCCCCATAAGTCCCAGAATCGACGCATGGATGTCACGCACGTGCATCTTATCCTCGACAGCATACAATCCCAGATCGTCGGTCATTCCGATGGCCTGCCCACCTTTCACGCCACCGCCTGCCATGAAGATGGAAAATCCAGTCGGATTGTGGTCTCGGCCGTCGCCTTTTTCGCTCATCGGAGTGCGACCGAATTCGCCACCCCAGATAACAAGCGTTTCATCCAGCAATCCACGCTGCTTCAGGTCTTTAATCAGTCCCGCAACCGGTTTGTCCATGGATTTGCAGAGTCGCGAATGGCTGGCTTCGATCGCGGAATGTGAATCCCATTTGCTGCCGGTACCACTGTAAAGCTGGACAAAGCGGACTCCACGCTCGACCAAACGACGAGCCAGCAGGCAGTTACGCCCAAATAGCTGCGTCTCTTTTTGATCCATTCCGTAGAGTTGCTGAGTCTCGGCGGTTTCCGCCTGCAGATCGACGGCCACCGGCGCCTGTGCCTGCATGCGGAAGGCCAGTTCATAGCTGCGAAGTCGCGCGTCAAGTTCTGATTGCTGCGGCCGCGTCGCTGCGTAGCTGCGATTAAATTTCTGGAGCAGATCAAGCCGGGCTGATTGTCGTTCGGGCGAAGATCCCTTCGGCGAATTTAAATTGGGAATCGGCTCATCGCCGCCTCCCGCGAGGTGAACTCCCTGCCAGGTTGCGGGCATGAAACCGCTGCCCCAATTACGAGCTCCATTCACAGGGCGGCCACTGCTGTCACAGATCACGACGAACGACGGTAAGTTGGCGTTGGCCGAGCCCAGACCATAATTCACCCATGCCCCAAGTGAAGGACGTCCTGCGAAATTGATGCAGGTGTTCATCTGACAGACACCGCCGGCATGGTTGATTCCGTTGGTCCAGCACGATCGAACCACAGCAATGTCATCCATACACGTCGCGATGTGCGGAATCCATTCGGATGCCCACAGGCCGCTGTCGCCGTGTTGTTTCCAGATTCGCGGAGCTGCCAGCAACGGCGCACCTTTTTCACCCATCGCCGTGATAGGTTCACGAAAGCCGGATGGAAGCGGCTTGCCAGCCAGTTTGTTCAACAGCGGTTTCGGGTCGAGCAAATCCAAATGGCTGGGACCACCCTCCATAAAACACCAAATGATACTCTTTGCCGTGGCAACGTGATGGGACAGGTGTACCTCTGCCGCAGATGCTGTTTGCTGCCTGACCATCAGATCCAGGACCAAAGCGCCAAAGCCCATCCCGCTCACTTCGAGCAGCTTTCGTCGGGTTGAAAGTGTCTGCATCGGTAACCTATTCAAGGTAAAGGAATTCACTGGAATTGAACAGGATATGACAAAAGTCGACGAGTCGCTCACTCGGTTTGCCCGAAAGATCCTCCTGCGTTCCTTCATCGACAGGAAGCTGAGACTCTTCACCGCCGGGGGCAGCCGGATCATTCGCGGAAGCAGTCAGTGCTGATGTGTTGCGTTCCGATTCAGACTGGCTCAGGAATTCAATCGACCATTGCAGCTCTTCCGCCGTCGGCTGGCGTCCCCACGCCATTTCTACCGCGGCGATGATTTGTGTTTGAGGGATCACGCTAACGTTGACGATCCGCTCTGCAAACTTTTGAGCACGCCCCAGGGGATAGTCACCATTGATCATGAGCAGCGACTGAACGGGAGTTGTTGTTGATGTTCGGTCGGACGTGCTCTGCAGGCCATTGGCCATATCAAACAAGGCCATGAAGGCGTCGGGAGTATTTCGAAAACTCTTCACATAAACAGCCCGGCGCGGCGTTGTCGAATCTACGCTGGGGCCTCCCGCATGCAGCTGTAATTCACCGCTGCAGCTCAGCATGGCGTCCCGGATCTGTTCTGCGGACAGACGTCGAATGCGTGACCGCCACAACAGATTATCGGCGGGATCGATTGATTGCTGACGAGCCGCATCCGGATGATGAGCTGATTGTTGCCAGGTTGAGGATGTCAGGACCAGGCGATGCAAATGCTTAAAGCTGAAATCGTGTTGAACAAACTCATCCACCAGCCAGTCCAGCAGTTCCGGATGTGTTGGCGCGAGCCCTAACCTTCCGAAATCATTCGCTGTGGCGGCGATTCCCTGACCAAAGTGTTGCTGCCAGATGCGATTTACAATGACTCTCATGGTAAGCGGATTGTTCCCGTCACCAATCCAGCGTGCCAGTTCGGTGCGGCGTCCTGACGACCCTGACCCGACCCTCGTGATGTTCAGTTCAGGTGCTTCAGCGGGCGTCATGACGGACAGATATCCCGGCTGAATCGACGTTGCACCGGGTGTGTCTGGAATCATGGTTGGTGAGATCACGCCGTCGAAGTCGGACACGGTCATCAGAGCGGGCAGTGCCTGAGGTTTGTTGACGTCGAACGCGGCCAGCTCTTTCTGCAGAGCATCGTATTTCTCTTTGTCCCGCTTGTTCATGCTCTTGAGCGGCCCGCCACCTTCCTCCTCAAACTGTCGCGAAACCAGATAGGCCATCTGATGCTCCCACGACGTACGTTCTGCCACCGGCTTGTAAAAACACGCCTGGATGTCGAGCGGAAATTTGTCAGCCGTCGATTTCCATTTTCGATCGTGATACGGTTTGATCAGCGTCGCCATTTCTTCGCGGATTGACTGAGTAGCGGTTTCCCAGCTCGCCAGCGCCCGATGATATTCGTCCTGCTCCGCCCGCGTCGCCCCAACAATGTCATCCCGCCAGACGACGGGTTCGAAAAATGCACGCAGCCTGAAATAGTCGATCTGTGAAATCGGGTCGAACTTATGGTCGTGACATTTTGCACAACCCATGCTCAGACCCAGAAACGCATCGCCGGTGACGTCGGTCATTTCGTTGATGATGTCATTCCACAGCCCGCGGGCATCACGCTGGTTGTATTCGTAGATACCCAGCCTCAGAAATCCGGCCGCTGCCAGATGCTCAGGATTGTCTTCGCAAATTTCATCTCCGGCGAGTTGTTCCCGCACAAAGTCGCGATACGGCTTGTCCGTATTGAACGCATTGATCACGTAGTCACGGTAGCGCCAGATATGCGGGCGGTAGGCATCCTGATTCCAGCCATCGGATTCTGCGTAGCGGACCACATCCAGCCAGAAACGCGCCCAGTGTTCGCCATAAGCCGGATCCGCAAGGAGTTGCTCGACCAGGTTCCGCCAGGCAGCATCAAAGCCTTCCGTCTCCATGTTGTCAATAAACCGTTGCATGTCATCTGAGGCGGGTGGCATTCCAATCAGATCGAAGTACAACCGACGTACGAGTGTCTGCGGCAGTGCCTGTGGAGCGGGCAGCAGTTTTTTCGCATGCATGCGCTGCAGTGCAAACCGGTCAATTTCATTCTTCGACCAGTGGTCACTCTCAAGCTGCGGCGCGGCAATTCGGTGAAGCGGTTGAAATGCCCACCAACTGCGATCCTCGTCCGTGATCTGTGCTTTAACCTCACGCAACGGCTTACTGTTTTCGGGCCAGAAGGCGCCCATCTCGATCCAGCGCTGGAACTGCCGGATCTGTCTGTCACGGAGTCGTCCAGTGGGTGGCATTTCGAGGCCTTCGTACCGCACTGCCTGCATGATCAGGCTTTGATCGGCACGCGACACCACGATGGCCGGCCCGCTGTCGCCGCCTTTCAAAATGGCTTCGCGCGTATCCAGTCGCAACCCGCCTTCCTGCTTCTGTTCGCCGTGACACTTCACACACTGTGTCGCGAGGATCGGGCGAATCTCCGCTTCAAATTCAGCGGC
>JAGQQS010000125.1 GCA_020426105.1 Planctomycetaceae bacterium | reverse complement strand
TCGACCGACGCGCCGAAAATCCGGGTCGTGAATGCGGTTCGACGGTCGAAATCACGCGACTGGTCTCGGTGTTTTCATCGCACCTGCCTGAGTCCTGGTGACAAGCTGACAGTCACCCGATAAACTCTCGTTGGCCGCCGAACAAAAGTGATTGATTCCGCATACGGCACCGGAACACTCACGAAGAACTTGAACGCCGATCTGAGGCCAGGGGTGCGGCGTAAATCGCATCGATCTCGACATGTTGCTTGCCTCCAACGCCGATCTTCTGTCATGCTCGTCGCACCTTTCAAGTGAGGTCATGAAGATGTGTTCACGAATTTGTCAATTAAGTCGTCAGCACATGCTGGTTATTGTTTTGCTTGGAACTGTTGCAGTCCTGCCCGCTCCGGCAATCTCGGGAGAAGGCTCCGACGAAAGTGAACCAGACAGTAGTCAGCTCGCAATTGCTGGGTTCATTGAACTAAACATCTTTTGTGATCGCGGAATTGCACAGCATACGATGTACGATGACGAACATCTCGAAATCACAGACCTGAAGGAACATCAAGAGTCTACTCGCCTGATGACTGCAGTTGAAGATGCGGCTGCGTACCTAAAGTCGCTCCCAAGCAGACCGCGGTCCGAGACTCAGTTGCCTCCGGAGTGGCCATTCCAGCGTAAGGCAATAGGAGGCTCTGAACCGGAGGACATGTTGCGGGCTCATATTGTCCGCTTTTCCACAATGGGACTGACGGAACTGTTCCAGCCTGAGTTGCGTGGCTTACTTGACACACCACTTGAGGCAAGGACGGCGCTAATGACGAAGTTGCGGCCGTTCGTAGATGAGACAGCACCGACGTTTGGGTACCTGTACTTTGCAAAAAACCGAAAGCGGAGCGAAATCTTAGTGGCCGCAGGTAATCTGCGACGCTTGTCGAGGGAGTTTGATACAGCGATCGCCGAAGCGCTGAATAAAGATGAACGTGAACGAGTAGCAGCCCTGATCAATGCGACCGCGCCGATCTGGATGCGAAGTGACACACTGCGACGCGAAGTACGCACGTTACCTTTAGGAAGCAAGAACCTGGCGGGTGTTCAAGACGCTGCTGATTGAGCAAAGATCACCAACCAACGGAACCTTACGAAGCAGAAGAAATCGACCCGAAGCTCAAGGCATTTGTTCTGAAACTCGCCGAAGTCACCCCGCTGATGCTGCAGCCAGGCGCCGTTGTTCAGAAAGCGACGAACTTGCGTCGATGGGGCCTCGACTGACGCGATGAAAACATGGTTACGAATGTGGTTCGACGGTCGAAACCACGTGACCGGTCACTTCATTTTCATTGCACGTGCCTGAATCCTGGTGACAAGCTGACAGTCACCCGATAAACTGGCGATGGCCGCTGAGTGGTTTTGATTGATTCCGCATACGTCACCGGAAAACATGGCGTGTGGCCTCGCTCTGTCACGTCCAAGCAATCATCAAGTGCACGGCAACGAACAATCGCAGTCGTTCTGTTGCTTGGACACTTCCCAGGATAATTATTGAATGCGACGATTCCTCGCCGTTCTGCTGCTTCTACTATCGGCGGCGCTTCTCGGCTGCCCGCTTGCATCGCCGAATACAATCGAACACGGAAACGTTTCCTTCGACGTTTCTCCCAATGGAGAGACAATCGTATTCTCTGACGCCAACGGTGATTTGTGGCTGTTCGCGCTGTTGAACGACAAGCTCACACGATTGACCGAATCAAAAGAATCCGAGTCTTGGCCTTCGTTTTCGCCGGATGGAAAATCGGTGATCTTTGTCAAAGACAACGAGAATGGACAGGGAATGTCCGTGTATCAAATGATCATCGACAGCCGAGAAATGCAGCAAATCACGAGCTCCGATCAATGCTCAGATAGCCAGCCAGTATTTTCCCCGGATGGATCGACCATCGCATTCTCGCGTTCTCACCTTCGGCGTCGATACAGCATGGGAGGATGGACGTGGGACAAATGGGACGTCTACACCATACGCCTAGACGGCAGCGATTTCACGCGCCAAACACATGGGAATCATTATGAAATCGGCGGATTGGCATTCTCAGCCAACGCAAAGCATGTCTATTTCACTGCGGACGAAATCCGTAATTCAGATTCCAAGGCGACACTCTTCACAATTACGCTCGACGACTCATCTGTTGCCGCGACGAAACCCGGAAAGGCAGGTGATTACTATGCCTGGTGTACCGATCCGCACACAAATAAAAAAGACGAGATGGTGTTTATTTCAGACAGGAATTCACCGTTTCAATATGATGTCGTCTTCGCGGCACCCGAAGGTCCGCAGACGACGCTCGGAGTAACCACGGTGAGTCAGCACAATCAGAATCCTGTCGTGACGAATGATGGTCGAATTCTGTTTTTGGCGGGCACTGCCTGGAACTCTGGCAGTCGTCCAATATTCAGTCTTTGGTCAGTGAATGTTGACGGGACTGCGACGAAACAATTGGCTGGTTCCGCCTTGTTCACGAACCCGCTGGAATGGGCGCGCCAACAGAATCACTAAGAAATTGACATCGCGAGTGCAGACTGAAAGCGTGGAGTGACGTTCCCGTATGGTCGGTAGCGTTTGGCAATAGAATGATTGAATCAGAAAATCCGTATCAAGCACCGCTCGAATCGGGATTCCCATGTGCGACGCCACACGGCGAGACGTTCGACACGTCTGCCTTTGTCGCGTGGACATTCGTTTTTGCGGCGAACCTTATCGTTCCGCTTCTCTTTGGGTGGGGATTGACCCAAGATCACGGACGGACTGGTAGGTTAGTCGCACTTGTCGGATTCTTAGGTGCTGGCTGCGCGTTTTGCTTATCGAGACCAATCGCGGCTCGCAAATCGATTGCAGGTTCTGTCATCACCGGCGTGTCGCAGGTATTTCCCATATTGCACATCATTTCCGGTGAAATCACGCTCGAAATCACCCTGCGTTTCGGTTTCGTGGTAATCAACGATGCTTCTCCGATGGGCCATGACGTCTCAGGTGAAGCGGAAGGATTTCTCCTGACCTTAATCGTCGGTTGTACGCTTCTGGTCTGTGCTGCGGGTGCAGGGCAACTATTGGGTTTTCTGCTACCGGCGAGCTGGCTAATTCGCAACAGCGACAAAGTCTTGTCAACGAATCCGCAACCCCATTCGTAACCGTGCCCTGCATATCACAGCGCGGGATCACTAATGAGCTTTGACGTCGCCGGTGCGCATGAACGGCGTGGAGTGGTAGTCAGGATTGAGCAGAGTGGGATTGCGACAGTTGAGGGCCAATTCAGACGGCGATTCTTCAGGAACCCCCGTGGATTGTCATCTTGGAAGCTGCTGCCAGCCCTTGTCGCTCAGATCTTTGCCAAAGC
>JAGQQS010000124.1 GCA_020426105.1 Planctomycetaceae bacterium | reverse complement strand
AGACTCGAGATGCGGGCACGCACCGGCCGGCTGGAGAACGCCCTGCAGGACGTGACATGGTTCATCGACAATCATCCGGAAAACGTCGATCCGGAACGCCTCCGCGAACTGCAGACGACTCTGGAATCTGAACTGCGGCAACAACAGGCAGAAGATGCCGATTCACACTGACGCGTGTCAAGCGAACCGCGTCGGTCACAGTAGATTCAACCTCCTGCACTTCGGCAGGCCAGATGGAAAATCCCTATGGGTAGTGGATTCCCCCGGTTTGCTGGTAGTCCCGGCAAACTACGCAGAGAGTGCCTGACGATCCGGATAATTGAGGTGTGCGGCATCCCGTTTCACTGAACCGACTTTGCCGAACATGACGAATCTTCGAAAAGCATGAGTTGTGCGTTTTGTCGCTCGTTAGGAGTCACACTTCGCTCGCCGAAGGTCTCCATTCACGCTGTCACCATCCATGATTCACAATACCGACCTGCCAGGCCCACCGTCATCAGTCACTCGTCCGAGTGATCTGCTGCGAATGCTGCGTGGTATCCTGCGGAAGCGTCGGGATCCCGGCTTTCTCAGGAGTGCCCTGTTCGTCGTCGCAGCGGGTTTGCCGCTCGTGACTTCAGTCGCCATACTTTTTGCCGCACCACCCGGAAATCTGGCCGTGAATGGATCCGGCATCGTGATTTTACCGCGGAATACGGTTTCGCATCCAGCCGCACCGCCGATGTGGCGAGCACCGGAGTCTGATGCATCGCACGCGTCAGAGCAGGGTATTCGCCGTCGGGACGGTCAGCATCCAACTCACGCTCGAGCGACACTCCGGCGTCCGGTGCCTTCGCAAAGTTTGCCCCCTGAGACACCAGCTGCAGCTTCCGCGACCGTAAACTTTCGTCGGTCTGATGGGCAGATTGTAATTCGCCCGGCAGGAGCTGGCAGCCAGAAATGGCCCGGTCGGGTACAGACGAACGGCTCCGTTGCGATTCCCCAAAATTCCGATCTTTCAGTGCCGGAAGTGCCTTTGCCACCAGGTCCTGCCGAGCAGGCAACGCAGTTGATTTATTCCGCGGATCATGCTCCAAAATCTGAACGATCTGCGTCCGACACAAGCGATGCGGGCAATGGGTATTTACCAGGCCCGCACAATCACGGCTATGCACCGGGTACATCCGGATTTCGTGCGACGGTGGAGTGCGATGCACCGCCATGGATGGAATCGTACTATGGCCGTACAGGTCAAATGTCGCGCGGGCAGGAAGCGTCTCCAACGCCAGCACCGTCGGTGACACTCCCCATCGACTTTGTGGCCTGGTGGGATCCATTGATTCGCGAAAGTGCCGGGTTATCGACAAATACTTTGCCGGTAGAAGTGTCGACGCTGGTTCAGCAGGCACTGGCTCATGCTCCGCAGGTGCAGGTACTGCAGGCAGACCCTGAAGTTCAGTACACGATCGTGCGACAGGAGGAAGCGGCTTTTGACTGGCGCGCGTTTCTGGATGCCAAATACAACGACCTCAATGATCCGGTCGGCAGTACCCTGACGACGGGTAACAACGACAATCGTTTCGTCGATAATAAGGTCAATTCACAGGGCGGCTTCAAACGGCGGACGGCAGCCGGGGGCGAATTGCAGATTGCGCAATCTCTTGGTCACCAGTACAACAACTCCAGATTCCTGCTGCCCAATCCGCAGTCAACCTCACGTCTGGAACTGAGTTTTCGCCAGCCCATCCTGAGCCATTCCGGCACCGTTTACAATCAGAATCAGATTGTGCTGGCAGGAATCAATTCGAACGCAGCCAGCGACGAGAGTCTGCAGGAACTTCAAACACATCTCTTTAGTGTCGCTGAATCATATTGGAGTCTGTATAAGGCTCGTGCTGAATTCTTTCAACGCCAGAAGCTACTTAGTTCGGCGCAGCATGTCCTGCAAACGCTGGAAGGGCGAAATCAGGTAGATACGATTCCACGCCAGATCTTGCGCGCTCGAGCGGCTGTTGCCCGAGCTGAATCGCGGCTCCAGCGCGCCGTGACCGATATACGTAACACGGAATCACGGCTCAGGTTGCTGGTCAATGATCCTTCAATGCTCAACAGCGGACCACTGGAATTCACACCCGCTGAATCGCCTGCCGCGATGCCATCGCCGACCGGACTGCGTGAATCTCTGGAAACGGCGCTTGTCAATCGTCCTGATATTTCACGCGCCATTCGTGAGATGCGCGCCTCCAGTGTGCGGATCGGCGTCAGCGAAAATGAACTTCTCCCGCGACTTGATTTCCTCGTTACCTCGTACGTGGCCGGACTGCAGAATCAGTCCCAGATTGGTGACGCCCTCGTCGATCAGTTCAGTGATGGCCGTCCTGGCTACACAATTGGACTGGAATTTGAAGTTCCCCTTGGCAATCGTGCCGCCAAAGCGAAACTGGAGCAGCGACGATGGGAACTGAAACGCGCGATCAGTGCGTTTCGAGTGACCGTTGAAACTTCCTTGACCGAAGTGGAAATCGCAACTCGGGAAGTCGATACATCTTATCGCGAGATGCTGGGAAAGTATCAGGCCATGGTCGCCGCACAGAACGAAGTTGCCTACCTGCAGGACCGTTTCAGCGTGTTGCCTCGGGTGGAAGATTCGACCATGCTGCTGCTTGAGGACCTGCTCGACGGATATGAACGCCTCGCGGACGAAGAATCCTCCTTCGTAGAATCGCAGGTTGGCTATGCTCTTTCAATTATTCAGCTGCGACGCATGACTGGTACCTTGATGCGTTCGCGTCACGATGTGCCACAGCTGGATCGTGAAGAATCGGAATGGATGTCCGCGCGGGCCGAGCAGACTGTTGAAGAAACGGAAGCTCGAGCTTCGCGAACCGTGAGCTTCCGCCGGATCGATACCCCAGACAAACCTGTTTCAGCCCCGCCCGCGGTGGCAAAACCCGTGCCCGTCCGCACCGGGCATTCAGTAAAACGCGCGGAACTTCCAGAGTCCTCTGCCGCCAGCGGATCCGCAGTTCGCCCCGCCTCGCCGGCGGGGCATTCGTTCGGGAATTGACATGTCCGGTTCTATCCTTGCGACAGAAGGCAGTAAGGCGGTCCATCCGCCGACAAAGGCAGTATCAAGAGCGTTTGCGCAGGCATCCGGCGGACAACTGATTCCGCATATCCGGGCTCTCGCGAATTCGCTGCAATCAGCCTCAGACGCCCTGCTGGCCAATGAGGTCAACCTTGTTCGCCGCGAACTGGCCCGAGGCCAGACTCCCGGCGAACCGCACATTCTGATTGCGGGCTTAGCACTGGTCACAGAAGCTCTGCGTCGTACCGTGGGTGTTACTCTCTACGACGTCCAGCTGATGGCGGCAATGGCGATGTCGCGCCGCTGTATCGTTCAAATGCAGACGGGTGAAGGGAAGACATTCGTAGCACTGTCAGCGGCATTTTATCTGTCACTCACGGGACGCGGAGTGCATGTCATCACTCCGAACATCTATCTTGCAGAGCGCGACTGCGCGTTGGCCGCTCGTGTCTCCGGATCGCTGGGAATCAATGTCGCTTTGCTGCCAGAGAGAGTGGATGCCGCAAAGAAAACACCGGCTTACGATGCTGACATTACTTATGGCACCGGTCATGAATTTGGTTTCGACTATCTTCGTGACCAACTGACTCTGCGTGAGCGATCTAAACAACGCCTGGGAGATCGATTGCTGTTTAACCTGCGGCAGGATTCAGGAGCTCCGCGTGCCACAATGCAGCGGGGACTGGCCTATGCGATCGTCGATGAAGCCGACAGCGTTCTCATTGATGACGCAGGATCACCGCTTGTCCTGAGTTTCGGTTCCAATGCTCCAGCCCCCGATGAATCTGCGCATCTGACGGCAAAGGCGCTAACGGAAGTTCTGAGACCGGACACAGACTTCATAGTGGAACCGTCAACGGGACGTGTCGCATTGACTGAAGCGGGTGTTGAACGTTGTCATGCAAATGATGTCGCAATCCCTGTGCTGCATCTGTTGAGGCCCTGGACGGAATATGTCCAGCAGGCTCTCCGCGCCAGACATCTGTTTCGACGTGGAGTGCACTACGTCGTCGCAAATGACGAAGTCAGAATTGTCGATGAAACAACAGGACGGATTTTTGAGGATCGATCATGGCAGGACGGACTGCATCAGGCGATCGAAGCTTCACAGAATCTTCCGATCACGGCCGAAAAGCAGGCTGTTGCCCAAATTACGCGACAACGCTTCTTTCGTTTATACGAACACCTCTCGGGCATGACCGGCACTGCCGTTGGCTGTGAACGGGAATTGAGCGATGTTTATTCGCTGAGCGTCGAGGAAATTCCGCTGCATGTTCCCTCACAGCGTGTGACGCTGCCCACGCGTTTTTTTGTGAGCAATGCAGCCAAATATGAGGCAATTGCTGCGGACGTGGTTCTCGTCCAGCAACTTGGTCGGGCTGTCCTGATCGGCACACGGTCAATTTCGGACAGCGAAAATCTGGCAGCAAAACTGTCATCGCTCAACATCCGCTGTCAATTGCTCAACGGCCTTCAGGATGCGACGGAGGCCGAAATCATCAGCCGCGCCGGATATCCCGGTCAGGTCACCATCGCCACAAATCTCGCAGGGCGTGGTACCGACATCCATTTGCATCCCGATGTGCGTGCCAACGGCGGCCTGCACGTGATTGTCGCCGAATGTCAGACGTCGTCCCGTATGGATCGACAGTTGATTGGACGCTGCGCACGACAGGGCGACCCCGGCTCCGCGCAGGCGTATGCATCAGCGGAAGACAATCTGATTGCCGTGCACGGCCCGTGGCTGGTCGAAGCGCTGCTCCGCGAAGCGGACATATCCGGTGAGGTCGATGCCGATTTTGTCCGGCAGTTGAAGCGTATTCAGGCTTCGGCCGAACGTCAGCAATATGCATCCCGCATCAACCTCCTTCGTTGCGACATCGCCCGGGATTCCCTCCTGAAAAGCGTTCGATAGAAGTCGACCGGCCTTTGACAACACGACTCCGGCGGTCCCCGCAATTGGCTTGCCACCGCATTTTGTGCTGGTTAATGGTCGAAGTTACAATATTGCGGAATCGACTGGAAAGTGGAATCCATTTGCCCACACAAGCAGCGTTGTCACCGCGGGAACTCATGCCACAAAGACCCACCGAACATTCCGCTGGCTCCCCTGGCTCAAGGGTAATATCTCGATTACACCACTCGCCGGGTCTGATATTCTGACGGGACCATTTTCAGGGTGCTGGGTCCCGATTTTCACTCTGGGAGGTACGCCGTACGCAGGGCACATCGGAACATTCGAAACAGCGGATACACCTGAATCCATTCAAGCCAAAAATGCCTGGACGGCGGCTACCGCTCTGCCAGGCTTCACCCTGCACGCGGCGTTTAATCCGGCGCGACAATTCCCAATCGGCTGGCAGGCTGTCGCGCAAAAAAAAGGGGCCACGATGGACATTCTTGCGGCCATTTCCTCCACCCAAATCTGCCAGTTAGTCGGGGTTTCGCCCTATCTCCAATCGGGGGCGGGTGAGAAGGAGATCATCGGTGCTGCAGTTGTTCCGAGCATCCATAGTAGTATGGATTTTTAAGGCTTCGGAATAGGCATCCCTTCGCTCAAATTGCCTCTCTCGAATCAGGAATCTTCAATTCGTTGTGCCCGCGGATGGCGCGCATCAATGGTGCGTGCCGCCGCCTGCGTTTGGGTTTATCATGCATCGCACGAAACGCCCCCTACCGCAGGTTGCGTTCGATCGCTCTGCCCTTGTCCGCATAATTGTACTTTCCAAACCACGGATCAAGTGGCTCGTCCAGGACCAATTCTCCTCGACGTTCATCAGCCACAGATTCCTCTGAATCGTCTATGTCCTCATCTACTTCGTCAGCATCGCTGTTAACGTTTCGCTGCCGACCGGATTCTTTTTTCGAACTGTATGCTGATGTGGTGCCTGGAGGACGCCCTGACTGCAGAGTCGCGCACCCGGGAAACGGAATCGCAAACAGGCATGCTAATAACAGCCGCAAGGTCAGTCGAAGCATCGAAGTTTCCTGCATAAAGTATCCAAACCTGACGAGTTGCGAAAAATGTCGCAACTCGCTGCGTCAATTTCCAGAACTGGCAGTTTAGGGCTCGAGCAATCCTGGTCCAGAGAGCTTCGGGCATCCTTCTCAGATCCCTGACAACGCGGGCCGTGCTGCGGATGCAGAAATCAGCGTGACCATGACAGCATCCCGCCCGCTTCGGCAGAATTTGCTTCCCGGTACCCACCTCCGCGCACATGATCGGGAAAGGCAGACCCGTCGCAGTCCGCACCGGCAATGGGCTCCCAGCCTGGGTACAGACATCAGAAAAACATAAAACCGGTGCAATATATGATGCGTGTTAAGCCAGATGTTCTGCTGCTGAAATGTTCCTCGACCAGATTTTCCGCCTGCCTGTCACGCTCACGCAGTCGTTCGTACAGAACGCAGGGACGGTTTGAGTGTCTGTTATGAATCTGCGACAATCTCTCAAATTGAACTCACCATAGTCTTTCACGGACCACGCACTGTGAACAGCAAACGCGCTATTGCTCAGCTATTGCAACATCTTGCCGGTGTCGGGGTGACCCATGTGCCCCACGTTGAGTTTCCCAAACCCGTCAAGCCAGCCACTAAACCGGCGCCCGCAGAGAAAAAAGCGGCCCTGAACCCGGGCGGCACCGAGCGGGCAATGAAGTCAGGTCGACAGTCCCCAGCGAAATCGAATCTTGCTTCCGAGTCGCGGCGTCCTTCCAGCGGCCTGCGATCTGTCAAAGAATTACAGGTAACGAGCGCCGATCGACCAGATCCTTCGCGGGAAGTTCAGGCGTTGGTCGAGCAGAAGTTTTCGGGGCCAACACATAAGGCAGATGCTCTCTGCTCACTGGCTGGAATCGTGGCGAACTGTCGTCGGTGTGATGAACTGGCCACGACCAGAAAACAAACTGTATTCGGCGTCGGCGACCCGAATGCCAGGATCATGTTTATCGGAGAAGCGCCTGGCGCCGATGAAGACAGGCAAGGCGAACCATTTGTCGGTGAAGCCGGTCAACTGCTCAATAAAATTGTGACGGCCTGTAAATTAAAGCGAGAAGACATCTATATCTGCAACGTATTGCGGTGCCGCCCGCCTGGCAACCGCAACCCGCAGCCTCAGGAGGCAGCGAACTGTCGTGAATTCCTCGACGCGCAGATCAGCATCGTACAGCCTGAGTACATTATTTGCTGGGGCGCCGTGGCCGCCCAGAATCTGCTCAACGAAACTCGCGCTGTGGGCAAACTTCGCCGACAGTTCTTTACATACAACAACGCCAAAGTGATGTGCACATACCATCCCTCATATTTGCTTCGCAATCCTTCTGCGAAGAAAGAAGTCTGGGAAGACATGAAGTTTTTTATGCTGGAACTGGGTGTCGAACTCGCCTAATGCTCTGTGAAAATCAAGATTTGGGGTA
>JAGQQS010000123.1 GCA_020426105.1 Planctomycetaceae bacterium | reverse complement strand
CCCGTGCCGCCCAGCGTGAAGCTGGCGCGAATAATAATCGGCAGTCCAATCTCTTTGACCGCTTCCCGCGCTTCATCGATTGTGTGTACGGTAAAGCTCCGCGGCACATCCAGGCCGATGCTGAGCATAATCTGCTTGAACGTGTCGCGCTCCTCGGCACGCTTGATCACTTCCTGCTTGGCGCCGACCATTTCGACGCCGTACTTTTCCAGGACGCCGTTTCGGACCAGATCCATCGCCGTATTCAGGCCGGTTTGACCGCCCAGCGTCGGGAGCAGTGCATCAGGACGTTCCTGCTTGATGATTTCTTCGACATACTGCCAGGTGATTGGCTCGATATACGTCCGATCAGCGGTGTTGGGATCGGTCATAATTGTCGCGGGGTTGGAGTTGACCAGGACGACTTCGTAACCCTCTTCACGCAACGCCTTGCACGCCTGCGTTCCGGAATAATCGAACTCACAGGCCTGGCCAATGACAATCGGGCCGGAACCAATGATCAGGATTTTTTTGATATCGTCACGACGTGGCACTTTTAATTTTTCCTTTGTTGATTTCAATCGCATGGCCCGCGCGTACCACATTCGCAGACGGGTTCGGAAAATTCCGACAGACAGCAAAGCAGACGGCAACCGCGCCAAGGCGTCAAAGCGCGCAAAATTTGGAGCAGGTTACCAGGATTTCCGGATGGTTCAAGAACCGCAGATGCCAATGTGTGAAACCTCCGGAGATCGGTACAAGCGGATCGGTTGGCCGAAATGCGGTGAAATTTCGGCAATTCCGGTGCGCCGCGTCGGCGAGTGGCATGCGTCAGCTTGTCGGTACCGCGTTCTTCGCCGTTAATTCGGTGAAACGCAGCGAAAACGCTGACGGGCGCAGGGCTTGACTTATCCCCTTGTTAACTCGGGGATTGGCTTGCCGGAATTCAGAATCGGGACCGGTCGCCCCGTGAAGTTTTCAATCGCGACGTTGGCATAATCAATCTGCAGATGTTTGTAGATCGTCGCCAAAAAATCGCCCGGCTCGACCCGTCGATCGATTGGGTCTTCGCCTCGAACATCCGTCGCTCCGATCACCTGCCCGGTTGGAATTCCACCACCGGCGAAGATCATGGAGTTCGCTCGCGGCCAATGATCACGTCCCGGCTGGACAACTCCGGCCGCTGCACTGGCCACACCGCCGCCACTGCTGGCCACGTAACTGATTCGTGGCGTGCGGCCGAATTCTCCCGCGACGACAACCAGAACTCGCTGATCCAGTCCACGTGCGTAAATATCCTCAATCAACGCTGAGACCGCCTGATCAAAGAACGGGGCGCGGAACTTGTTTGCATCGAACACATGATGGTTCACCGCATGATCGTCCCAGTTGGCAACTCGACCACAAAGCGGACCGTCAAATTCCGTGGTAATGATCTCAACACCTGCCTCAACCAATCGACGCGCCATCAGGCATTGCTGCCCCCAGGCATTCATGCCGTATCGCTCACGAACCTCCATCGGTTCCTGTTTCAGATCAAACGCCGCACCGGCCTCGGGACTTGTCAGAAGGCTGAGAGCCTGACCTTCAAAACGACCGATGGCATCCAGTGTTCCGGAAACATCCAATCCGCTGCGAAGTCGATCGAATGCATTCTTCAAAGACATGCGACGCTGCATGCGGTCCAGGTGCTCAGCCGGCATACCGATGTTTGGCACCTCGAACTTCGGGTTGCTCAGATCACCAACGACCGAAAATGGTCGATATGCCGGTCCCAGATAAGTCGGACCCGCAATGGTAAAGTTGTCGTAGTTATCGACAGGGTTCACGGCAACGTAATTGGGCAGGCTGCGAACCGAGTCACGTCGCAGATAACTGGCAATCGACATCCAGTCTGGAAGAACAGGAACCAGTTTATCCTGAGGATCAGGGTCACCGGCCAGAACCTGCAGAGAACCTGCCGGATGACCGCCACCGGTGTGAGCAATCGAACGCAATATCGAGTACTTGTCGGCGATGGTGGAAAGTCGTGGCAGAAGTTCGCAGATCTGAATCCCAGGGACATTGGTATCGATCGGGGAAAATGGTCCGCGGAACTCCGACGTGGCCCGAGGTTTCGGGTCAAACGTTTCGAGGTGACTGGCACCACCTCGTAACCAGACCAGGATCACCGCCGTCCGTTCGCTCCGGACAGGTCGACTCTCACGGGCCAGCGACTGATGCTGTAACCGAAGCACATCAGCCAGACTCAGTGATGCAAATCCGCCAAGACCGGCCTTCAGGATCGTTCGGCGTGGATGTGATCCACGTATCATGGTTGACTCGATTCAGATGAGGAATATCACTGTTTACGTGTGTCAGCTGTTGATCTGCCGATTTTGTCGCCCCGCCGACGGGAACCCCTGTATTGTCCATCAACACCCGACAATGTGGGCCACGCCGCTCAGGAAGTCAACCGCGGGTTTCAGAATAGGATGCATTTCAGGGGAATCGCAAAGCTGCCACTTTATATCGGTTCAAGCGGCGGTCGACCTTCGGCCATGCCACGAACATCGCGAGGTGGTTTAGTTTTCCATGTCCTCAGCCGGGGCTCAACGATACTCTGAGTGCATCAAAGTTCGACTCACAGCGGCACGAGCTGCATTTAGTGACGGACGGATCCCGGTGGCGCCCCCGATAATTTGTGGACAATGGTTTTACGCAGGAGTCCGTGGGTTCCAAAATCACGGTAGTCCCGAAGGTCTGGCCCTGTTACTCTCTGACGTGCAACGGGTGTGAGCCTCTCGTAAGTCCCGTTGGTGGCAGCAGTCGGAGCGAACAGACGGAGTTTTCAATCCTCAATCGGAATCGACAGGCAGAAAAATGTCTTTAAGCAAATCAACAGCAACCGCGATCGTGCAAGCCGTAAGTGCGGACGCTACAGCATTCAGTCGGATCGACGGCTT
>JAGQQS010000122.1 GCA_020426105.1 Planctomycetaceae bacterium | reverse complement strand
AACGCGTTTCGTCCGTTTGTCCCCGGCGCCCAGGGAGAAGCCCAACAGAACATGCGGCTGCAGTTCGACAGATCCCGGCTGGATGATCGTCGTCAACTGCTGCAGCAGCTGGATCAAATTCGACGCGGGATGGACCGGTCGGGAATTATCGATGGACTGGACCGCATTCAGCAGCAGGCGTTTGAAACGATTGTTGGTGGTGTGGCTGATGCGTTTGATCTGTCGAAAGAGGATTCCAGAACCATCGCCCGATATGATACTTGCTCGCTCCTGCATCCCGACGCAATCAGTCGGAAATGGAATAATCACAGGAATTACGTGGACAATGTGCAGAGTCTTGGGAAGCTACTGTTGCTGGCGCGGCGATTGTGCGAAGCGGGTTGTGGTTTTGTGACTGTAACGACCAACTTCGTATGGGATATGCATGCTGATCAAAACAACGCAGGAGTCGAAGAGGGCATGGGTTACATGGGACTGCCACTCGACCACGCGCTGTCAGCGTTTATCGAAGACCTGTATCAGCGCGGCCTGGATGAGCGAATCATGCTGGTTACCTGCGGAGAAATGGGTCGCACGCCTCGGATTAATGCACGTGGCGGACGCGATCACTGGGGTGGGCTGGCGCCATTGCTGATCACCGGCGGCGGTTTGAAAATGGGCCAGGTGATCGGACAGTCCACGCGGGACGCCGGGGAGCCGCTTACAACGCCGGTGCGAATTCCAAACTTAATTTCCACGGTGCTGCACTCTGTATTTAATGTCAGTCAGCTTCGGCTGATGCCCGGCGTCCCACAGGATCTGACACAGCAATTAATCAGCCCTGAGCCGATCCCCGGCCTGATACATTCATGATGAGTCGATGGCAGGGCAATGTGATGATTTGGCAATTCACTCAGGGCGTTTGCAGTGCTGGCAGGACACTTCATTTTCTCTCGCGTTCGGCTCACGGTGCGATGCGCTCCGCTGCACGCACTCTACGGTCGCAGCCACGATCAAGCGCAAAAAAAAGGGGGCCTGGTCATCAGACCAATGCCCCCGTTTTTATCATGTTGCGGTTCGAGATTAGCGAGCACCCTGTTCGCGTTGTGCAGGGGAATTGCAGGTGATGTCGCAGCTGTTGTCGCATTCGTCCTGGAAGTCAAGGTTCGTGCTTCCAACGACTTCACCTTTACGACCGCTGGCCAGAGTGAAGTAGTAGGTCTGGTTAATCGCTCCGATACCTGAGCCGAGGTCTTCAAGTTCCTGATTGACGTTGAACGAAAGTTCAGTGAGTCCCACGATCATGCCCAGCACCAGAATTGTGCCAACCAGGACCAGTTCGGCTGAAACTACAAACCCGTTTTCGTCGTTCTTCAGAGCGTTCAGAATGTTCATTACGATGTCTCCCGTTTCCTGTTTTATACCTCGTGAGGAGTACCCAGTTTCGATGAGTCTCACTCACTTTGTCACCGGCTTCACTGTGATGCTCGGTTGATGAAAAGGTGTAAAGCAGAGGGCGTGCCAATCGCCTTTGCGCGCAAAGACCGGGACGAAAAAAAAGAGCAGTAACATGACGCAAGTGGATTACCACAAAGGCGTTACGTCTTAATTGGAAATGTTCGCGCGGCTTTACATTTTGTAAAGTCCGATTCGGGCGATGTTGCCATTCGACAACAGGAATTGAATCCGATCATCGTCGAAAAACGGGCCGAACAGCATTCCCGTCAGTGTCTCATCCTGAATGCAACGTGCGGCATCAGATGATGCCAAAGGACAGCAGGCCACATAACCGGTCATGGTCGGCAGGCCCGGCATCCTGTTGACCTGGTGCCCTGTTATAGCTTCAGAGTGTTCTCGTTCTGTTAACCCGAGAACTTCTGTTTAACGCGTGGCCGAACGGCTATGTATTTTGGCCTTGCGGCCACGGGCTAAACAATAAGGTACGTGTGTGTCCCTTTGCCTGACACGCATCAACACAACGCCCCGAACTCAAGCACGACTTGCGTCCGAATCTGGCACGTCCATGTTTCAAAAATTTCAGAAATTTCATAGGGAACTGTGATAACACTCGGGATAAAACTCGGGCTACAATTCAGCCCAGTCTACTCGCATTGCTTTTCCACGATCCATTGCCTGATACGCTACGACAGGAGAATCATCCATGCGGACCCGCAGCCATTTTAGTGTCTACAGCTGGCTCGCCACGACACTCGCATACTGCGCCATGTCAGCCCTTAGCCAGGAGGCCGTGGCTGGCGAGCGAGTGCTGAAGGCCGTGACCAAAGAGGGCGAGGTCAACTTGTCGGTTAATGCACGGAAGGTTGGCACGGGAAGCGTCGAGATACTGGCAAGCGGCTTGGTTTCGAACGCTGACCCCAGCCATCAGTTCACCACGCTGTATCAACTAAGGCAGATCACGAAAGATGGGGCTCCGAAGGAACCTGCACCGGATTCCGGTGGAGCCCCTGCCGTACCTGCCACCGCTGTTCCTCTGCCCACAGCAGACGCGGCTGATTCCGACAAGACGGTTTACGCCACGCCGCTGGAGGCGGCCAGTGCCGCGATTGCTGCCTATCGCCTGAAGGATTCCCAAAAGTTGCTCGACATGTCCGTCAGTCCCGTCGCGCCTGAGTTAACCGATGCCTACAAACCGGGAACTGAAGCGTATGAGAAATTTTTCAAGGAGGACTCAGAACTCTCGCAGGGTGTTCATAAATTTAAAGGGCAGTTCACCAGTGTTCGTCTGAACGACGAGGCTTACGTCCTGATCAAGACTCCGTCATTCTTCAGCGGGCCCACGTATGTGCACATGCTGCGTGAAAAGGGGGAATTTTACTACAGCCCGGCCGAGATGGTTCGGGTCGACAAACTACCGCCTCCGATCGCGCTGCTGCCGGAGACTGATCCTGATTACAAAGAGATCGAGGCACGCACGGCCGTTGTCCGCAAGGCACTGGCGTCGGGCTCAACCGATGAACTAGGGGCAGTCATGGCTGGTGACACGCTGCAGAAAACAATTGACTACTTTACCGAGTTCGGGGAAGGGGACAATTTTTTCGGGGATGGCTCCGCTGAAGCCTTTGCGAAACTGGTTCCGAAGCAGCTCCAAATCGACGCTGGCAGGTCGCGGCTGAAAGTTGTCAACATCTACCGCGGGCAGACTGTGTACTTCGTATTGTCCAGCACAGGCGAACCCGACACCGTGACCGAGGTTGCCTGCTGCGTGATCGTCGCAAAACAGGACGACCAATGGAAGCTCGACCGAATCAGGACAATGCTCGCCCTTGAGTTGCCGACGCAGAAGTTTTCGTTCTGAATCAAGCAGGGCTTTTGAAATCTACAGGGATGAGTCGGGCCGCGTGATCGAGCCACGATCCAGTCATCGTACGTACCCATCGGTCTCCCCCCGTCGGTCTCGCCGAATCATTTTTGAAGATTTTCTGCAATGCCCTGCACATCGCCTGCAAAATCCTGCAGAGCTGGATGGCCACCGCAGGCGTGTCGGTCTCTGTGAGGATTTCCTGACTTTGCACGGCTCTAA
>JAGQQS010000121.1 GCA_020426105.1 Planctomycetaceae bacterium | reverse complement strand
CTATTGGTTCCTGACCACTTTTCTGAGGCCGGTTGTTGGCCCTTGCGAGCAGGTCGCAAAACTGTAGCGTGATCGGGCTTCCATCAGGGAAAACGCGACTATCGGACCTCTGCCGGATGCACGTGACGGCGGGAACTGCATCCGGTCCCTCACGCAAATCGGAAAAATCGATACCACATGGTTGTCAAACGGCAACGTCCCGGCAAACAGGCAGAGTTGCAACAGCGATATCGAGAACAGGACATACTCTTCCCACGGATCAATTCAGACTCCGTGAACCTCGAAACACGAAATCGCTGTTGAAATGAGCACGATTACCACACCGTTTGAGCTGGAAGATTTTGCGCCAATGCTGCAGCAGTCAGCAGGTGACGGGACTTCTGCAAAACCATCCGCAGATGTCGAAGCGCTGCTTCGCCGCGTTGAGGCGCTGGAAAAAAAAGCGGCCGAGGCTCCGGATCCCACTGCGATGAATCTGCTGGTTTTCGATGGCAGCCGAGATCGACTGCTGGCCGCGTTTGTGATGGCCACAGGTGCTGCCGCCTGCGGATTCAACGTACGCATGTTCTTTACATTCTGGGGCACGGCCGCATTGAAGAAATCCGGACCGCAAATCGGCAAAAAGACGCTGGTTGAACGAGCATTTGGCTGGATGCTGCCCTGTGGTGTGGGTGCCACCAGGCTTTCAAAGATGGATATGTGCGGAATCGGGCGTGCATTGATGGATCGGGAAATGCGAAATAAGAACGTCGCGAATCTTGAACAGCTGATTAAGACCGCGGCTGAACTGCAGGTCAGGATTTCCGTGTGCGAGATGTCGATGCAGTTGATGGGGATTCGCCGCGAAGAACTAATTGACTATCCGGAGTTGTCTTATTGCGGTGTTGCAACGTTTGCCGACCTTGCAGCCGCCGCCAATACAACGCTGTTCATCTGACACATCAACGATTCCCAGGTCTTCGAAGAATTGTTTACCAGTGGATATATTCCGGAATCAATCGCGAACTTCCTCCGCTGTTTCAGTATCGGACCCCCGTCCTGAACATCAGTCGGCGGTTGGGATTGTCTGCGAGCTGGATCGTTTTTTCGATGCGCTAAAATCGGCCCTGGATTCGTGTGACGCCCCGCAGGAGCAGGAATCACTGTTTGAGCAGTTTGAGGCGTTGCGAAGCGGGATCACCGCGACTGCGGAACAGCTGCGTGAGACTGAACTTCGTTCAGCGGCTCTTGCACGGGCTCAGGCAGATGCCATCGTTTATTCCGCGGAGGTCATCAATGAACTGGAGGAAACCCGGCACCACTTATGCGAAGCCCGCGCTGCCGCCGAAAAAGCGGCCACGGATACTCAGCGACTCGCAGATACTATCTTCGATCGTACGCACGATACGGTGCTGGTACTCTATAATGGTGTCTGCGTCTCGTGCAATGACAATGCCGTCCTGCTGTTCGGATGTGCCAAAGAGGATATTCTCGGGAGTTGGCCACGGCCGCTGACCGGAGAATTCCTCAACGGCCAGGATGTGACCGCGCAACATGTCCAGGCGCTTTATAGAGCAGCGCTCGCCGGAGAAACAGGCGCCACGGAAGTTGGTTGTTATCGACAGGACGGACGCCTCGTCTGGTGCGAACTCAAAATGTCGGGCTTCCGGATGCAGGAGGCGCAGCACGTGCTGATGACCGTCTGCGACATCAGCAGCCGGAAGCAATTTGAAGAAGAACTTCGTCGGCATCGCGACTTTCTGAACAATATTATCAATGCCGTGCCGGACCCTCTGTACGTCAGTGATCAACAGCAACACCTGGTGATTGCAAATGATTCCTATTGCTCGTTGTTTGATGTTGATCGCCACCGGATCGTCGGGAGAAACATTGCTGAAGTTCTTCCTGACAGCGGCGGAATTCCGCAACCGATTTCCGCTGAGCCTGTTACCGCGATTGCCGGTTCGACGGATGAAGAACGAATTCAGCGACACAGCGACGGCATGGTACGTGTCCACTCGATCCGTCGATCGGCGTTCCACGATGCGGTTACCGGGGCCGCATATGTAGTTGGGATATCACGGGACATTACTGAGGAACGCCGACATCAGAAGCGACTCAGCCTGCTGGCCAGCGTCTTTAACAATGCGGCAGAAGGTGTGGCGATTCTGACGCGCGACGGGAGGATCGTCGAAGCGAATCCGCGGTTGATGGAAATGTTCGGTTGTGACCTGCTTGTGGGTCGATGTCTGGCCAACGTCATTGATCTGAGTATCACAGATCTGGCAAACGAACTTGTCCGCGTCTCTCATGGTACACCCTGGGCCGGAAAAATAGCCGCGACGCTGCCATCGGGCGAAGAGCACTGGTACTGGCTGTCACTCAGCCGCAACGACACTTCCGACAATCCTGATGAACAGTTGATTGCCTTGTTCTCCGATGTCACGCAACTGGAAAATTCGCAACGGCAGCTGCAGCGACAGGCGCAGCATGACAATCTTACCGGCCTTCCGAACCGCCGGTTTTTCCGGACGTACGTCGAAGATCTGATCAAAAGTCACGAGCATCATCCGGAGTCATTCTCGATCTGCTTCATGGACCTCGATGAATTCAAGGACATCAACGATTCCCTGGGGCACGCCATTGGCGATCAGCTTTTGGTTGAAGTTGCCAAACGACTGACAGAAATCCTCGGGAGTCAGGCCTTCATCGCCCGTTTCGGCGGTGACGAGTTTGCGGCTGTCTTCCCGAGGAGACGCGCTCATGACGAATCTGCAGAAGATGCAACCCAACGACTGCTCGAATCATTCCGTCAGCCCTTTACCCTTGGCGAAAACGAAGTGATGATTGGTCTCAGCATTGGAATCGCGTCGTATCCACTTGATGGAAATGATGTCGATACAATGATGTCCAGCGCGGATATTGCGATGTACGTGGCCAAAAGTGCCGGAAAAAACCATGCCCGCCATTTTTCTCACGAAATGCAGGAGCGTGCTGATCAGCGACACTACCTTCAGGCCGAATTGCGGAAAGTGCTGCAGGGCGGCGGACTGTCACTGGCCTTTCAGCCGAAGACCTGTGCGCGGACCGGCGCCCTGCGCGGCTGTGAAGCGTTGGTCCGCTGGAAACGTCCCGACGGGAGCATGATCCCGCCGTCTGATTTTATTCCCGTCGCAGAACAGTCCGGAGTGATCACCCAGCTGGGCGAATTCGTGATCTGCAAAACACTGGAGTATTGTCGAGACTGGATTCATCGCGGTATCGATTTGTTTCCCGTGGCTGTCAATATCTCGCCCTCCCAGCTGCGTTCCGCACATTTTGTAGAGCGGCTCATGGAACTGCTGAGCGAACACGGGGCGGATCCTGACTGGCTGGAACTGGAAATCACCGAAAACGCCATGGTGGATGATATTGAACACACCATTGCCACCGTCAATCGGCTGGGGGATCTGGGTTTTCGGATCGCCATCGATGACTTCGGCACCGGATACTCGTCACTCAGCTATCTGCGATTTTTTCAGATCCATACCCTCAAGATCGATCGATCGTTTGTGTCCGAAATCAATACGGATCGCAATTGCGCGGCGATTGCCGATTCGATTATTTCACTCGGCCGCGGACTTGGTCTCACCGTAGTCGCCGAAGGTGTGGAAACAGCAGATCAGCTTAAGGCGCTCGCCGACGCCAAATGCGATATTGTCCAGGGGTTTCACATTGGACGGCCAATGACCGCGGAGAATATCGAGCGCTGGGTATTGTCCACGTACTCAGACTCTGTTCGCCAGGTGTCTGGCCGCCATTGAACTGTCAC